>JAJYJL010000989.1 GCA_021789565.1 Acidobacteriota bacterium | reverse complement strand
CTGCTGCGCCGTTGGGCCCGCCGATAACCCCCCCCGTCTCTCGCAATATCCGAATGATGTGCTCCCTTTCGGCATCTTCCAAAGTGCCGGAGCCGTTGCCATCCTCCCCTTCGGCGGGTTCCAGTTCCGCAAGGGGAATGCGGAGAACTGGCCCGGGGGACAGAATGACCGCCCTTTCAATAATATTCTCGAGTTCACGCACGTTCCCGGGCCATCGCCATCTGACGAGGGCGTCCATCGCTTCTTGAGGAATGGTCTCAATGCGCCGGTGCATTCTCTCAGCGTGCTTCTGGGCAAAATAGCGGACTAGAATAGGGATGTCTTCGGTCCGCTCTCGCAGTGGAGGAACCGTGATGGGGAAGACTCTGAGGCGGTAATAGAGATCACTACGAAACTGCCGGTCGGCGACCATCTTTGCGAGATCGCGGTTGGTTGCCGCAATCAGGCGAACATCCACGGGGATTGTTCTATTGCTTCCCAGTCTTTCAAACTCCTTTTCCTGCAGGGCACGTAGGAGCTTGGGCTGGAGTTCAAGCGGGATGTCCCCGACCTCGTCCAGGAATAGAGTCCCTTGGTGGGCCAATTCGAGACGGCCGATCTTTTGCAGAATCGCTCCGGTAAAAGCTCCTTTCTCATGCCCGAAGAGCTCGCTCTCAAGCAGTCCAGTAGGAATCGCTGCGCAATTCAGCTTGACGAAGGTACGGTCCCGGCGGGGACTCAAGTCGTGAATAGCGCGTGCTATTAATTCCTTGCCCGTGCCGGTCTCACCAAGGATCAGGACAGTGGCATTCGTGGGTCCGACGGATTCCACCTGTTTCAAGACTCGCTTCAGGCCCGCGCTCTCCCCAATAATCTCCTCAAAGTGGTATTCCGTGCGAATTTCTTCTTCAAGGTAGAGTTTCTCCTCTGCCAGCCTCTCTTTTAGCTCAGCCACTTTGCGATAAGTGAGAGCATTGTCAAGAGCGATAGCGACGTGGCTTCCCACTTGTTGGAGCAAGTCGACGTGCTGCCGGTCGAACGCTGTTTTTCGTCGGCTGACGAGATTCAGGGTTCCGAGCACTCGGTCTTGAGTGATGAGAGGCAAGAAGCAGGCCGACTTTACGCCTTCCGCCATCAGGCGTCTGGTGGCCTGGGTGTTGAGTGCGTCATCTTCGAGATCGTTGAGAACCAGGGGTCGGCGAGAATTCATCACGCGCCCCGCCAGAGCTTCCTGAGCGGGCGAGAGCATCTCCTTCCCCAGAGCAGCTTCTGTTTGAGGATTTTCTAAAGAGAGCAGCCGGAGGTCTTTGCTTTCGGGCTCATAAAGAGCGAGCGAAGCATACTCATGGGGCATGATCCGGTGCAGGGTTGCTGAGATAGCGGTAAAGAGTTCGCGAACATCCAGGTTGGATAGCAGGACCGTACTGATCTCCAGCATTAAGGCTTCTTCAGCCCTTTTGCGTTCCGTGATATCTGTAGAGATTCCGGCCACGGCGTAAGGCCGTTCCCATGGGTCAAACAATGGAACCTTGATCGAGATGTAAGTATGAATCCCCCCAGTATGGGAAACGACTTCTTCAAACTCCAGTGGACCAGCAGACTCCAGAACTTTCTGGTCATTGGCACGCAAGTTGTCTGCCATCTCCCTCGGGAACAGATCGTAATCGGTTTTTCCTTTTGCCTGGCCCTTCTCAATTCTGTAAATCTCCTCGAAGCGGCGGTTGACGCGGAGATAACGGCCTTCAAGATCCTTAACGTAAATGACTGTGGTTGAGTTATCCAGAATGCTCTGCAGTTGTTCTTCGCTTGTGCGTAACGCATCCTCTGCCCGCTTCCGGCGGGTGATGTCACGAACCACACTTAGGATCACCGTGCCCTCACTGGACTCGATCGGGCTCAGCATGATTTCCACCGGAAACTCGCTCCCGTCTTTGCGCTTTGCAAACAGATCCCCACCGGCCCCCATGGCGCGCATGCGGGGCACGGTTTGATATTGGTCACGGTCTTTTGCGTGCGCTTTCCGGAATCGGTCTGGAACCAACGTCTCAAGCGGCTTGCCCTTCAGCTCCCTGCGTTCGTATCCGAACATCTGTTCCGTCCGGGCGTTCACACGTGTGATCCGGCCTTCCGAATTCACCACCAGAACGCTGTCGGGCGACGACTCAAAGAACTGCTCAAACAAGGCTTGCCTTTCGCCCAGCTTGTTTCCTGGATGTTCTGAGGCAGTCTTGTCGGGGTGTGACTGGAGGTTCTTCTCACTGGGTGTGTGTTTTAAACCCACCACTACCTCGCGCGTGTCCTGCTGCCGGAATTGGAGGTCAAACCGGGCATCAATCCCTTCCTGCGGCAGAGTTCCGAAGAGGCCAGGCACTGGGCCGTGAAGAACAGAGCAACATGACAGGACTGGGCTGCACTACTTCTAATAGACGCACTGATTTGGAACTGAGTTTCACTCGGGGTGTCATTTGTGTCAACGGCTGGCGCTTTCGCCACAAGAGTCTGGCATCCGGCGCGCCACCTGTCTCGTGCGCAAGACCATGAAGACGACCTCTTTCAATCATTTGCCCCACTGCATCTTGGTCGCAGTTCCGGGGAATACTGAACAGGGAATCGGAGCAGACCACCTGCTGAAGCAAATCCGCCAAGTTTTCCAAAAGGCAAAATACGCCGCCCACTCGGAAGAGCGGCCGCACGATCTCTCGATGTGCCTTGTTACAATCTGCTTCCCCATCCATGCTTGTACCCCAAAGCCTGAGAAGGACTCTTATGTTGTTAACATACCATTGAGCTTTGGTAGCGATCAAGCGATGGAGGATCTGGGTATATTGGCGACAAGGACCGAAGAAATTCAGGCTGTAGAAAGATCCAGGAGGATGGGAGGCGAAACGGCCGCGTTAAGTCGCTGGCCTTGCGGAGCCATTGGCTTCGCTGCCACCGCCTTGCTCCGCTTATTGACTACTTCCTTTTCGCCTGCCTCCATCCTCCTTGCATCACAATCATCGTTTATTTCGCTTTGCCCTACGGTGATGTAAATCACTCGGCATTGTGATATTTCTGACCTTAGCGCAGCAGATTTAAGATGGTTAAAAGGACCTCGCCGATGGCAATGCCCCAACTTCAATCCCGGGTGCCGTCAGACTTGGTGGGAAAGATTCGTCTCAGCCATTCACGAGCCCGCGCGTTGGCCGCATCAAGGCGTCCGCTGAGGGCCGGGAACCGCTCCCTCAGTTTCTGGAGCAGCCTGCCGGCCCATGCGTATTCCAAGGAGAGGATAGATATTCCGACCAGAAGAAACAACACACCCTGGAGAAATGGAAGGAAGAGGCCCACGACGCCTAGGGCAACAAAGCCCCATCCGGCGATTAGAATCAGCCAGCCTTTGAATCTCTTGGTCACGATCATTGACGCCGCTGCCCACCCTAACCCG
>JAJYJL010000988.1 GCA_021789565.1 Acidobacteriota bacterium | reverse complement strand
CGCGTCTTGATGTCGGTTTCGCCGGTCATGCCGAAGCAGGCGGCTGCAAACTTATGTACCTCCGGATTGGAGAGTTGAATCGTGGCTAGCGCGTCGCGGATGGTTGACAGAACGACACGTTCCAGACGTTCCGGTCCTCCGGGTTCTTCCGTGTGATTGCTTGGGCCCCCGCTCGATTGTGAGAGGATTGTGCCGTGCTCGTCGCCCACAACGGTTTTAGTGGCCGTCTGCCCACCGTCTACGCCGAGAAAGAGCATCATGATTCATTTTCCTTTTTTCGGACTTCCAAGTGTTGTGGCCTCGTGAGGACGCGCTTCAAGATTTCGCTTCGCTTTTTTGGCTTTTGGCTCTTGGGCATGCTTCAATAAAGCGACGTGACAGCCACTCGAAATCGGTGATCGCCGTACCGACCACAACTGCGTAAACTCCCAGGTCAAAAGCCTTTCGGACATGTTCGGGTTCGTGCACGCGACCTTCAAGGATCACGGGAATATCAACTTCCCGAACGAGCCGACCAGCAAGGTCGAACGCCGGGCCACTGCATTGTTTAGTGTCTTCCGTATAGCCGCAAAGCGTCGTGCCGACCATGTCAAAGCCCAACCTCTGTGCCTCAACTCCCTGGCGGATGGTTGCGACGTCAGCCATTAGAAGCGCGTCGAAATTGTCCTTTGCGGCGGTAACAATGCTGGCCAGGGACTGATGACGCGGGCGCGGGCGCTCCGTGGCGTCCATGGCAATGATCTGAGCGCCTGCGCGATAGACACGCTGGACAGATTCGAACGTTGGCGTAATGTAGACATCCGATTCGGGATCGTTTATCTTTTCAATTCCAAGGACGGGGATGTGCACCACCCGGCAAACCGAACGAATGTCGGGGACGCCCCTGATTCTGACAGCAACCGCTCCCTGTTCGTTGGCCGTGACTGCCATTGCGGCAACGAAGCCGGGACGGTCGAGAGCAGAATTCACACGCGGCTGGCAGGATACAATCAGCCCGTTTTTCAGCTGTGTTAGCGTACGCTTCTTGTTCAAGACGACCACTAGTATATTTCACCAGCGCGCGCCGTTGGAACGAAATTGCAGCATGCGGCTTGCGTTTCGACATCAGGAGTTGGCTCGACCATCAGCGTGAGTATATCTCACAGGCGCGATAGCCCGATGTTCAGGTGAGGGAATGAAGAACTTTATTCTCCGCTTGCGGAAAAGAATGTGCGTTCCGGTGTTGGTTGGCATCCCGCTTATTCTCGCGGCAGCAGGGCAGTCACCCTCTCAGCTGTGCGCTGAAAATACTCTGCAAATTCTTGACATTGAAAAAGTCCGCGCGGACAAGCCAGCCTCCAGCGCGGTTCTGCACCTTGTTCCACCTGCGCATCCGTCTGTTGAAGCCTGCGATGTGCTGGTGGTGGGAGGCAGTACAGGCGGTACGTCCGCGGCTCTGGCCGCCGCCCAGGCAGGCATGCACGCCTGCCTGACGGAGGAGACCTCATGGCTGGGCGGGCAGATGACGTCGCAAGGCGTCTCGGAATTTGACGAAAACCGTTACATTGAAACTGCCGGCGGAACGGCCTCCTACTACGGCCTCAGGAACGGCATCAGGCAGCACTATCTTGATCACTTTAAATTGTCATCCCTGGGTATGTCCCAGCGTCACTTTAACCCAGGTAATTGCTGGGTCAGCGCGCTTTGCTTCGAGGCGCCAGTTGCCCTCCAGGTTCTGAACTCCATGCTCAAACCTTACGAGCAGGAAGGGCTGATACGTGTTTTCCTGAGGACCAAAGCCGCCTCCGTCCATATGAACGGGAACAGCATCGAGTCTGTTCTCGCCTACCAGTTCAACACGGGCAAATGGTTTCGATTTCGTGCCAGGTACTTTCTTGATGCAACGGATCTGGGAGAATTGCTGCCGCTGGCCGGGGCGGAATTCGTGACCGGTGCCGAACCGCAAACGCTTACCGCCGAGCCGGACGCCCGGAAGGGCGCGGGTGATCCCACAGATGATCAGAGTTTCACATACTCCTTTGTCCTGAAACGTTCGCCTCATAACAAGGCTGTGCTTTCCAGGCCTGAAGGCTATGAGCAAAATCTGAAAGCCCAGCCTTACACGCTGACGCTCGATTACGGGCATGGGAAATTTCTTACTTACGGCGTGTTCACGAATAAGCCCGGGACGCCAGGTTCATTCTGGGCTTACCGGCGTCTGGTGGCGCCAGAGAATTTTATAGGGCCGCGCCGGCCCCCCGATATCTCTCTGATCAACTGGCCCGGCAACGACTACTGCGGTTCGGATCTTCTTTCCACCAACCCTCTCGCGCAGGCGGAGCAGCTGCGTAGGGCCAAACTGCTTGCCCTGGGCTTGGCCTACTGGCTGCAGCACGACGTCCCGCGAGAAGGGGGAGGGAAGGGATATCCTCAGCTACGCTACCTGACTTCGGAACTCGGCTCGGGTGATGGTCTTTCGCTGTACCCCTACATTCGTGAATCGCGAAGGATACGCGCTGTGGAGACCATTCGCGAGCAGGATATCTCTGAGGTTTACCAGAAAGGCCCACGAAGCAAATGGTTTCCGGATTCGGTGGGTATTGGATTTTATCCCATCGATATCCATAGTTGTTCCAAAAAGGATTTTACCTCGGGGACAAAACCTTTCCAGTTGCCGGTGGGGTCTCTGGTCCCAATCAGGGTTCAGAATCTTATTGCGGCCTCCAAGGACATCGGCACAACGCATATTACGAACGGTGCTTACCGCCTGCATCCCATCGAATGGGCCATCGGCGACGCGGCCGGTCGGCTGGCAGCATTCGCGGTACGGTCCGGCCAAACTCCCAGGGCAATCGCAGAAGACCCAAAGCTGACATCCGCCCTTCAACTCGATCTTGTGAACCACGGTGTGCCCATTTACTGGTTCGATGACCTGACGGTTAACGATCCGGCGTTTCCGGCTGCGGAGATCCTCGCCGCGAAAGGTATCTATGGGGGAAACGACCGGGACCTGCACTTCTCACCAGCTGATTCAATGACCCGACAGGAAGCGGTGGTGGCTCTTGCGCGGCTGCTCAATATTGCTCGACCTCCATCCGCCAACATTTGGTCTATTCGTTTGGGCGGCCGTGCCCTCAAAGAACTTATTGCGGGTGGATACTGGCCGCACTCCGAAGTTTCACGGGCATCGCTGAATCAGCCGCTCTCCTTTTCGGATCTGCAAGAGGCGGCGCGGATGACGCGGGTAGGCCTGGCGAGGTTTGCTCGAGGTCCAGAAAAGGTAAGTCGGTCAGCCTTCGCCAAGTGGCTGCTGCGGATTTACCTGGCGCGACACAAGGACCCTAAATTACGAGAAAGGGTTATCGAATAAGCCGATGGGTTGCCGGCGGGCCGTCTGCGAGGGTGCGTTGGGTGAATCAGGATTATAGTGTTACATTTGAACGCCAAC
>JAJYJL010000987.1 GCA_021789565.1 Acidobacteriota bacterium | reverse complement strand
AGCGGCTCTTCGACCTTGGGACGCTTGCCCTGGTCTTCTCCGTCGCCATGCTTTGGGTGCCGACGGAAGAGATTGTGAAAGTCATGCCGCATTCAGGTCCAATGGCCCAGCTTGGAGCGCATCACGTGTTTCTCTCGTCGCTGATCGCGCGCTACAGCGGCCTGATTCTGACCCTTCTCGGCGCACTCTTCCTGGTGATTGTCCGTGTCGGCAGCAACTCGGTGGCAAGTTTTTGCGAACACAGCATTGGCCTGGTGTCGAAATCGCTTGGCCAGGCGATCGGGCACAAGATCCGGGCGTTTCGCACCGGCCTGTCGGCGATCCACTCGCTTCAAGATCTGGCGGCGGTTATGGGACTTTCCCTGGGGATGTGGGCCCTTATTGCGCTCGCCTACTTCCTGAGTTGCAGGGCCTTTGTTGCGGCCCCACAGCTTGCATCCATCACTCCACAACGCTCGGTCCTGGTGCTTGTGGCGAGCGGCGGCGCGAGTATCCTCCAATTGCCGGTCATTGGATGGTTCACGCAAATTGGACTGGTTGCGATTGTTCTGAGCGTGGCATTGGGGGTTGGGCACGAGGCGGCGACAGCGTGCGCTGCCACGCTGCTGCTGGTCACCTTTCTCAGCATTGTTCCAGTGGGGCTGATCTGGGCGCAGTTTGAGCACGTAAGCCTGCGCAAGGTGACCGCCGAGAGCGAGCATGCCGGCGAGGAAGTGGCTTCCGATGCGGCTCCAGAACCGGCCGAGTCGGGTTCTTAGACAACGCGATCGCCGGGCTGAGTGAAACGCAGACTGTCAGGCGCGACGGCGCCGCCGGTCAGAAGCATGCTCATTGCCTGCTCCATGGAGAGGTCTGTGTCGACGACGCGCTCGATGGGCAGAACCTGCAGGAAAGCGGAAGTCGGATTGATGGCGTTCGGCAGCAGAACGGCGGCGAGGGTCTGGCCGGTTGTCGAGTCTGTCATGGTGCGGGTGAGGAAGCCGACGGATTTTTGTCCGGCGATGGGGAAATCGACCAGAACCACGCGCTGACTGGTCTCCTTTTTGGACATCATGGTATCGAGCAGCTGGCGCACAGAGGTGTAGACCTTGGCGATGATGGGGAGTCGCTCGAGGATGGCTTCAAATAGCCGGAAGATCTGGCGTCCGACGACCTGTGAGGTGACGCGGCCCACGATGTAGAGGACGATCAGGGTAAGAACGATGGCAAGGAGGGACTGCGTCCAGGGGTCGCCGAGCCAGTCGCGATAGAAGACGGCGTCAAAAAATCGGACAAGTGGCCGGCCTGCCTTGGCAAGGCTGGTGAGGACGAAGCTGAAGATGAGCCAGGTGACAAAGAGGGGCCCGATGGTGATGACGCCGGCGAGGATATTCCGCTGCAGGTTACGCGAGAGTCTGGTGAGGAAGAGTTTCACAAAGCCCTCCTGCCCTTGAGGATACGCGAAGATGGCGCGGGATCTGCCGGGCCGCATGGGGCAGGGATGCCGCGGGTGTGTGATAGGCTGGATGGCACAGAAGCCGTGGGCCCCGCCATGCGTCTGCAGAACTCGGCGCCCGCTCTGCGCGAGACGGCTTTTTTCCCCAGAGAGATGAATCGCAATGAGTCAAACTGAGAGCTCTGCTCCAAAAGAGATCGGCATTCGAGTCGAAGGTTCCCATTCACCCCAGGCACGTATGTTCGACTCCTGGATGTCAGCCCGAAAGGAATTGCGCGACAAGGAGATTGTGCCGCCAAGGCTGGAAGTACTTCCCCATAAAGATGAAGAGCCGTATGAGACACTTCGTCCGCTGAACTCGCTGCGCGGCATCGCGAACACAGAAGCGGCTTCTGCGAAGGTGGCGCCCGAGGCGACCAAGCCGGAGGTAGAACTAAAGCCAGCCGCACTGGCGCAGCCCATTGCCGCGGCAAAGCCGGCGACGCTGGAAGTTGCGAAAGAGGCACCGGCTCGGCCAGCCCTGAAGGCGCTGCCGCAGGCTCCTGCGGCGGGCACTGGCAGGAAGCTTGAAGTGGTTCGCTCTGCACTGGTGATGGCACAGAAATTGTTGCCTCTGCTGGAAGGCAACGTGATGGGAACCGTGTCGAATTTATTGACGCCGAGCACATCGGGGAACGTTTCTCGCAAAGAGCTGGCCGCAATTCAAGAGACGCTGAAGGATCTGGAGGGATCGAGCCTGGTATTGGACGGCAAACTCGGCGAACAGGGCCGCGTGGTCCAGCGCCTGGTGGACCGGCTCGACCTGCTGAAGGAGGCTGTTGACCGCAACACGCTGGAGCAACAGGAATTGACCTCGGATGCGCGGGCGCTGCGCAAGAAGGTCGCAGTGATGGCGTGGATCGGCATGTTTCTGCTGGTGGCAGCGGTGGTGCTGGATGTGGTTGTGGTGTTGCGGGTCTTCCGCTAGCAAGGGCTTGCCGCGGGACGGCGTTGGCCGCGGAAGAGGCCGTTTGGGCGGATGGTAGCCATTGGAGTGGCTTACGAGCTTTGGAACCAGATTTTTGGCTTGTTTTTGATTACATAAATAATCTTATTTCTTTTACAAAAGTTAATTCATCTGATTCTGCTTTCCTTCCCCAACTTCTCAATGTGAGACGTTGCCAGTCGTATTGATGGCGGTCTAGTATTCCGGTTAGTTAAGGCGGGACAAACGGTCCTGCTTCACAATGCAGTTTTCCTACGTTCACTGAGATTCACTAACGAGCGCCGCTTACCGGCGGTTGCACACGGAGTGCCACCCTATGGCATGGTATGCCTACTGCATCGGTGAGAAACAAGCATTTCCTGAATTAGCCCGTCATCGTAAACCAGTTCCACTTGAAACTGTTCACGGAGTGAGCGGGAACCAGGTATTTCTTTATCCGGCAAGCGATCTGGCGATCATTGTCAGCGAGCACAATCCCGCGGAAGGGTTCAGCCAGAAGGCGGGTGTGGATCATGCACGCGTGATTGCGGACTGCTTCCAGCATTCGACGGTGCTTCCCTTCCGCTTTGGAACGGTGTTCAACGACGACGAGAGCCTGCGCAAGTCCGTACGGTCAAACCAGCGGCAGTTTCTATCGAATATCGAAAAGCTGCGCGGGAAGACTGAAATGCACCTGAAGATCTTTGTGGATGACTGCTGTCCGCGCGAGCTGGTGAAGCAGGCGATGCCGGAGAACGCCGGGCGGGAGTATCTGAGCAACCTGCGCGAGACGGCTTCGCGGCAGCGCGAGCGGCAGACGCGGGCGCGCGCTGTGGCGTTCCAGATGCATCGGTTGTTCATGCCGCTTGACGAGGAGGTCAGCTGCAGGCTGACGGAATCGGGCAAGATGGTTCTGGACATCGCGCACCTGATTGAGCGGAAGCACGTGGAGCGCTATCAGAACAAATTTGCCACGACGAGCGCGATGATGCGGGAGTGCCTGCTACAGCTTTCCGGGCCAGATCGGA
>JAJYJL010000986.1 GCA_021789565.1 Acidobacteriota bacterium | reverse complement strand
CTGAGTGGGGTTTGAATGGCGCAGTGTCACAGCCGCCCCGATACTACGGCGAAAAACACGGCCAGGATGGCCGTGCCACAAAAACGAAACAATCTTCACTACCTGACCAGCAGCGAGTAGCGAGGACCTCCGGGCGGGTGGCGATATTGATATCTAATATATATGCGGTCAGCGAAGCAGAGAGGGGTTAGGACGGCGGGGAAACGAAAATTATGAATTCTGAATGATGAAGGATGAAAAGGGCAGCGGGGTGTGATGAGTGACGGTCCACCTAAATGACTGCGATGGACCGGATGCCATGATGACAATAAGAAACGTCCCGCTTTGCGAGACCGCAGACACTACAAAGCAAGCGCCAGCCACGATATAGCCGTGGGAGTCGATTGGCGTTAAAATCTTCCCCAGCCCCGGCAGGGGCGAAAGACATGCGGCCTGGCGATAAGGTACAGGTTGGCGTGAGCACAAGCAAGGGCCTCTCGCTTCGCGAGAACGCAGATGCTACAAGGCGAGCATCTGCGTCAGCCACGGTGACGCCCACACGCTCCAGCCGGTGATCCAGGCCAGCGCGGGTCAGGCTTCGGCAGGCCTCCCGCCCTCCGCGATGGAAGCGGTCTGCTAATCTCCCATAACCTTTTCAACCTGGCCGATCTTCTTCTGGACCTTGCCGGCCCTCTTCTCATCGGTGCCTTCGTATTCCAGCTTTGGATTATTGATTGCCTTTCCCGCCTGCTCCTTGATCTTTCCCTTTACGTCGTGAAACTTGCCTTTTACCTGGTCTTTGGTACTTGGTTTCATGGCATCTTCCTCCTTAAGTGTTGAACCACTTTGTCCTGTGCCGCGAGTACTGCAGCCATCCGGAAATCAGCTCGCCGCTCTCGTGGCTTCAGCGCCGACCACCTTGCTGTGGGCAACAACCTTGATCCCCCACTCCGACTCTCATTTTCACGCGGTCGGGGGATAACGGCTCATCGCCGACGGGAAGTCCCCGGATACTCTGTCACCTAAACTCTGCCCGTCAGCGATTTGTTTGCAGCATGCGTGCTTCCGGAATGAATTGTGTGTTCACATCTGACCCAACAGTCAGATTTCGATTTGGACCGTTGGCGAAGCACCACCGGACGCTATCCTCGCCAGCGAGAATATCCCCAGCCTCCACCACCGAGCAAAAACAACACCACGATAACAATCAATAAAGTTTCCATTTTCCACCCCCGTTGTAAGAGGAAGCTGCTCAACTCACCCAAACCGCAGCCCTCTTGATTACCCTAAACAACATCATCATGGACGCAACCAAGCCGGCTGTCTGCCCGGTTGTGACCAGGGGTCTGTATATTTGTGCACACCTCCGTATTGGGTCAAGGTCACGGTCAGTATCACCAAGGTCACGCGGGATGACTTGTTTTGACCAGTGCAATGATCAAAACATGACAGACAGTGAAAAGAAAGAGGGACAGAATCTAATCTCATAGAGTTCTCACGGCAGGAGAAGGTTCGTAAACAAATTGGGTTTCTGTCGACATTCTTGATGCAGGGAGGTTCTGATGGATACAAAGATGATTGTGTTCGCTGTGGCGGTGATTCTGGTCATCGGGGTACTCGGTTGGCTATACGCGCGAAAACGCAAGCATACGACCGCAGGCCTTCAGAATAGGTTCGGGTCCGAGTACGGGCGGGCGGTGCGGGAGCATGGATCAGAACGAAAAGCGGAAGCGAATTTAGCGGATCGCGAGAAGCGGGTCGACAAGCTCACCATCCGTGATCTGGAACCGGCAGAACGGGAACGGTTTTCAAAACAGTGGGGGGCCGTGCAGTCGCGTTTTGTCGATTCCCCGAAAGGTGCGGTCATAGAGGCCGACGACCTGGTCGCCTCTTTAATGAAAACTCGCGGCTATCCCGTATCCGATTTCGATCAACGGGCCGCCGACATTTCTGTCGACCATCCCCGCGTGGTGGAGAACTACCGGTCTGCGCATGAGATTGCGCTGCGGGCCGGGAGAGAGGAAGCAACTACGGAAGATCTGAGAACGGCGATGATCCACTACCGCTCTCTATTTGAGGAACTGGTACAGGCACCCATAACAGTTAACAGAAGAGAGGTGGCGTAATGGCTGAATTGAATAGAAGAGAAGGGGAACTTACGACGGCCGACCTGGCTTCCCACGGTATTGCGAGAGAGCACGCCGACGTGCTCAGGCTGATGAAATCCGGGGAAAGGGAAACGGCTGACCGCGCGGGCGCGGTTTCAGGACCCTTGCCCTTGTTTTCTGAACCGGAGATGGAAGATTTCCGATCGCAGTGGAGCAAAGTGCAAACGGGTTTCGTGGATGAGCCGCGCCTGACGGTCGAAGGTGCGGACAAGCTGGTCGCTTCAGTGATGCAGAGGCTTGCCGAGGGTTTTGCCGCCGAGCGGTCGGGCCTGGAAAAACAGTGGGACCGGGGCGACAACGTATCCACTGAGGACCTGCGGATTGCCCTGCAGCGCTATCGTTCCTTCTTTGACCGGCTGCTGAAACTGTAGGGACGGACGCGCTTGCGGGATGATGATAGAAAAGCAGGGCGACAAGGAATGCACACAAAAATGTGTGCAGGCGGGCTCTAGGTATGTCCTCTACAACTCTGCGACCAAGAGAACCTACCAGTGAGGCGACCCTGATAAGCCGAGGCGATTGTCCGGTCAAAAGGAGCAGGTTACGGGACACCTTGATGCCCAAACAGCGGGCAAGCTGGGAGCGGGACCTGGGTGAATCGGAGGTAGTTTCAAAGGCACCGGCCAAGAGGTTGGATTAGCGAAGAGCTGGCCACGCGATGAGGCAAGGTAAACCCATCGCGGCAAATTGGTGTGTCGCGGCGCAGCGCGCGCTTCAGGACTGGGTCCCTGCTAGCGGCTCTAAGGTTAGGTCCTCGTTTGCCCCGTTGCACCGGGGCTTGGACTTGGCCGGACGCCTCTCCCGTTCCAGGCTGAGGCGGGAATCAGGCAGATATTAGGAGCGGACGTATGAAAAACAAATTATGGCGTGGCTGTCTGATCCTGCTCGTACTCCTTATGGTTCCCGGACTCGCATACTCGCAGGCCGTGCAGCAGAGCCGCACGCTCATCGTCAATGGCCAATCGGGACAGGTGAAAGTCATGGAGATCGACGGGCGGTCGTACGTGGACCTGGAGTCACTGGCACGCATCGCGAATGGCACGCTGGGCTTCAGTGGAAATCAGATTACGCTGACGCTGCCCAGTTCCGCCGCCAACACAGCGTCCGCACGGTCAAGCCCGCCTGCCAATTCCGGGTTCTCGAAAGAGTTCCTGCGGGCCAGCATCGAAGAAATGGCGGTAATCCGGGAATGGCGAAGCGTGCTGGTCAACTCCATCGAGAACAATTACCCGATCCAGGAAGACTGGGCGGAGCGTTACGGCAGCCAAGCCTCCACCAGCCTCGG
>JAJYJL010000985.1 GCA_021789565.1 Acidobacteriota bacterium | reverse complement strand
TCCAGATAGCCCTTGGAAGTCGCGGCGTGGGCAAAAAAGCGGTTGGGCCAGGTGGGTCCGGGCACCGAAGAAAACCAGCGCTTGCAGACGGCAAACTCTTTGGCAAGCGTAGTCAACACCGGAACATTGCCAGGGTCAAAGCAGTCCATGATTTTGGGAGCAGTCGCGATGGTGACATCATCCTGCTGCGCGTAGCTGTAAACGAATCCCTTGTTCTCTTCAACACCTGATGGGGGAGGCGGCCCTCCCGGATTGGCAAAAAGCTGGACGTTGACGTCGCTGAATTCATGGCCCGGGTCGTGCGGTGTAACGTCCTGCGCATCAGGAGTGACCGTAACCCTGTTAGTGGGACCTGGAGGTTCGCCGGGATCCAGGGGGTTCCATTCGCCGCCCGTCAGGCCGTCAATGTCGTAACCCGGCTCCTGCAGCCAGCCCAGCATGTGGTCGAACGAACGGTTTTCCATCATGAGAACGATGACGTGCCCGATTTCCTGCGGCATAACGATTCTCCTTGGTGTGTTTTAATCATGTTAAGCCCTGTACTGGTTGTTCTGTTGTGCGTTCCTAAATTGTGCTAGGTAAGATCGTAAGATGAAATCCCCCCGTCTGTGTGTTTGCTGCCAATCTATTGGGTAGTATAATCCGTTGCGACCACTGCTCCGGCGCAGACCCCCCGTGGCGGGCTGAGCCAATCCAATCCTCCGGCAACCAGCCCGTACAGCCACGGCGTGAGCCAGGATGACCGCGCCATTGCGGAGAAGATCGGCGAGGCGCTGGTTATGAAAGGAGGGACACTGCAATGACGATCCACGGTGTTCTTGATTACTTAAGGTGGCTTGGCGTCCCAGCGCGCGAAAGGCCACAAGCATACTGGGAGAAGGTGGTTAGCAAAAAGGGCTTGCCGGATACCCTTCCCTACTACGGTGGGGGTAACTATAAATCCTGGGAAGTTTGTAGGTGGCGTGCCCACGATGCCGAAGGAGAAAGGGGCAGAGCGATTGCTGAGGCCTTTTTTTCTGTGTTGAAAACTAGTTGGTTTTTGGTTTGCCTCTACGCCCTGGTGCACATTGTGAAATACTTTTGGCTTCATTAAATTCTGAAGCATTTTGTTACCCGCCTGCGGAGTAAGTGGTTGCGGGGGCTGGATTTGAACCAGCGACCTTTGGGTTATGAGCCCAACTATGATTGACCCGCGGTTAGAGGCCGAAACACTGGAACGCATGGCTTTATCTCGGCAAGTCGTACGGCCCGCTTGCTCTTTTCCACAAGGCGGTGGCTGCCGAGCAAGAGGGTACGCGGCTGAACCCCGACAGTAAAGACGGGTGGTATATTCTGGGCCTGGCTTACCACGGTTTGGGCCAGCAGTCGGGGATCTTTAAAGTGAACGAAACGCTCAAGATGCTCGATCCTAAGCTGGCCGGAAAATCCTTTAAGGGGGGCGTCCTACCGTAGCGACCAGGGTGCGGTGCCGCTTTTGGGGGTTGTGTCGAGGTCTTCAGATGCCGAAGAAGAGGCTAGAAAGATGGTTCATCGAGGAAGCACGGATGGTATGTCCGATCATTCCGGCAGGGCAAATCACTGAATCGGAATGTCCCGATTTCCTGATTCAGGCGGAATCGGGAACTTTGGGTATTGAGGTGACTCAGCTCTTTCAGCGGAAGGCGGCAGGTGCATTTTCCCCACGCGAGGTGGAGGGCTTTCAGGACAAAACGATTCGTAAGGCCGAGTATTTGTACTCAAGCTCCGACGGCATTCCCGTGGACGTCGTGGTCTATTTCAAGGATGAGAAAACCCGGCGTGATCCCATCCGGATGGCCAAGAGCTTGGCCAACTTTGTGCAACGCCGTTACGGCGATCACGAAGATGGCATAAAGAGCTACCAGCTCCCAGATGTCCCTCCGGGAATTTTCTCGATCCGAGTTGCGCGGCCTCTCGACGGGAATACGAATGTGTGGCAACGAGGACACGGCGGGCGCACCCTGCCGTTGAGTGACGATCTTCTCACAGATAGAATTAAGGCGAAGAATAAGGTGGTGCCACGCTACGGGGAAAAGGCCCGCCGGGTTTGGTTGCTTATAGTCGCCGACCTCTTCCCGCCCTCCGCAAATTTTTCGGTTCCCAACGGAATCACGGAGTGGAAGTTCCACTTTGATTTCGATAAAGTTCTGCTCTGGTCAAGGCAGGATAGGAGGGTTTTTGAGCTGGGCCGGGCACAAGGAGCAGACGCGTGGCCTCGGCCCCGGGAAAGGAGGCGCTAACACCATGCCATGGTACCGAATAGAAATGAGCAGCCACGTGGCCCAGCAGAGAGCAACCGGCCTCATAACTGAATACAGCAGGGTGCATTTCAAAGCGAGTGCGCCGCCAGAAGCCCGTGTGCACCACCGCCAATTGCCCGCTGGTGATCACATTTACTATTTTTCCCCCGAGGCCGTGGCCCTGTCCGAAGGTCTGCTTCAGCAATTTGGCGGGACCGCGTGTTCCGGCAAGCCCGACCTGAACGGCTTCAGACTCGTCAACTTATAGAAAGGCCCACGACAGGAAAACGCCGTCGGGGCTGCGCATGCCGAACCAGGTGTTGCAATTCCCGGTCGGTGGTATAATTTGATTAGAGGAAGAAAAGGCGGAAAGGTGAGTTTGTCGCAAAAGAAAAAGTTATAGTGGCGAAAAATACCGCTTGCCTTTCTGATTGAACTTCGGTAGGATTACTAATTGCCAGAATGAAGGTGGGGGCAACAAGAAGCTTCCTCATCATTGCGGGTCAAACAAACGGAGGTCGATACGAAGAAGGCTTTCGGATAGGGATTTGAGGCAAGTCGGGCCCACGCAAGACAACTTCCCGCCTGTTTCAAACTCCCCAAGAACACAAAGCCGGTTCTAGTATAAGCAAGCAAAGCCGTCTTTATCTTCGCTTGGCGGCAGGGGTATTTTGCGTTAAGCAGCGGGTGTTGAGTTCGGCTTTTCCGAGTGAAGAGCGAAACCCAGCATCTGACAAAGCCGGGCGTGAGCTTGGCATGCAGTCTGGAACAAGAGGTCAGGCGGAACATTCATGCTTCCACCTGACACTCAGCGATCTTTGAAAACTGAATAGTGCGACGTCTACATGTGCTCATCTGTCCGGCGGATATCCGGACAGAATATAGCGAAGGCGAATCTGTGCGGCACAGCCGCACATTGAATCATTGAGTGATTGGTGATTGAGTGATTGAAAGACAGTTTTTCAATCGTTCAATCAGTAAATCGCCAAATCGTTCAATGTCAATGGTGGCGGTGTGTTGAGCAGATTTTATGGTCAAGCTACTAAGGGCGTACGGTGGATGCCTTGGCGCCAGACGGCGAAGAAGGACGTGGCTACCTGCGATAAGCCTCGGAGAGGGGGAAGCACCCATTGATCCGGGGATTTCCGAATGGGGAAACCCGCCTGGGCAAAACCCAGTCA
>JAJYJL010000984.1 GCA_021789565.1 Acidobacteriota bacterium | reverse complement strand
CCGTCCGCGGAGCCAACGCCATCCTCGCCCTCCGCTGCTCGCTTCTCAATGCCCGCTTTGAGGATTACTGGGAGAACCGCCGGGCGGCGGTGGCCGCATAATTTAAACTTCTATGTCGCGCACCCCTGGTGGAATTTCTCAGTCATTCCTCACCCCCCCTCTTGGATTGTAAATTGAAACTAGGACAGTACCCCCACGCGGAACCTCTCGCTTCAGGCGGCGACAGGCACTACAATAGTAAGTTTCGCGCCCGTCGCAGGATCATCAAACAGTAAGGCCGTCCGTGGCCAACCCGATTGCGAGGATGATAACGAGAAAATGAAAGCCCTTTTCCTGGAGAACATTCATGAAGCCGCCGCCGCTCCCTTCGCGCGCAGCGGCTATGAAGTGAAAACCCTGCAAGGGAGCCCTGATGAGGCCACCCTGCTGAAGGCCGTCAAGGACGTGGAGGTGCTGGGAATCCGCTCCAAAACAAAAGTCACGGAGCGGGTGCTGGACGCCGCCCCCAGGCTGCTGGTGGTGGGCGCGTTCTGCATCGGCACCGACCAGATTGACCTGCCCGCCTGCTCAGACCGCGGCATCGCCGTTTTCAATGATCCGCACAGCAATACGCGCTCCGTGGCGGAACTGGCCATGGGCGAAATCATCATGCTGGCCCGCCGCGTCTTCGACGCCAGCGTAGCCCTGCACCAAGGGTCCTGGCAAAAGACCGCAGCGGGCTGCCACGAGGTGCGCGGCCTGACGGTGGGCATTGTGGGCTATGGAAAAATCGGCTCGCAGCTTTCGGACCTGGCCCAGGCCATCGGAATGAAGGTGATCTTCTGCGACGTGACGGAAGTGCTGGCGCGCGGCAACGCCATGAAGGTCACTTTCGAGGAGTTGCTGCAGAAATCGGACTTTGTCACTCTGCACGTTGACGGGCGACCGCACAATCGCAACTTCTTCGGCGCGGATGAATTCCGAATGATGAAAGAAGGCTCGTATTTTATGAACCTAAGCCGGGGCTTTGTGGTGGACCACGAAGCGCTGGCGGAAAACCTGCGCAATGGCAAGCTGATGGGCGCGGCGATTGACGTCTTCCCCAAAGAGCCCAAAACCAAAGGCGGCGCTTTTTCCGACAAGCTGCAAAACCTGCCCAACGTGATCCTCACGCCGCACATCGGCGGCAGCACGGAAGAAGCCCAGCTCCACATTGCGCACCTGGTTTCAGCCCGCCTGCATCGCTATATCGAAGCCGGCGACACCATCCTCAGCGTCAACTTCCCGCACTGCCGGTTGGAGCGCACGCCGGATAACCACCGCCTGGTGCACATCCACCGCAACCAGCCCGGCATGCTGCTGGCCATCAACAAGATGATCGGCGACCGCGCCATCAACGTGGAACGGCAGGTTCTGGACACCAAGGGCGAAGTCGGCTACGCCATTCTCGACATCAACCAGGAATGGGACCCCGGCTTGATCAGCGCACTCCAAAGCATTCCCCACACCATCCGCTCCAGGGCGCTTTACTAGAAACAATCTAAGACTCGAAGCTTCGGGAGCCGGCAGGGTCACGGAGGGTTTTGGATCCTGTGGCGGGCAGTTGCGAATACGCCCTTTTCAGCAGGAACGGAGTGACGAACGTGGTGACCACTGCCATCAGCACGAGGGTGGTAAACAGCCGCTGACCAATAAAACGGTTGGACAAGGCAATGTTGGCAATCACCAGTTCCATGATTCCCCTGCCGTTCAGGCCAATTCCAATTGCCCAGCTCTCTGCGCTCGTCAGACGGGCGAGGCGGCCACCCAAATATCCACCGCAGATCTTGCCGGCAAAAGCGGCAATAAGAATCGCCGCGACCAATCCCCAATTTCTCAGGCTTGCGGCATTGAATTCAAGCCCGATTGCTGCGAAGAAGATAGGCCCGAGGAATCCCATGGTGATGTCGGAAGCTGTTTTCTGGACTTCCGTAAATCTGGCCTTGCCAAGTATCTCGTAACTGAGAAGCATCGAACCAAAGAAGGCTCCCACGACAAACTGCAGGCCCAGCACTTGAGAAAAGCTGGCAAATGCGATGACAAAGAGCAACGCGACGGCAAAAACAGACTCCTTCCCTTTCAGCCGGACCAGCAGGCGGTCAAAACGGTCTCTCGGCCGCAGGAAGCGCCGGGGAGAATAGCGCTTTGCAAGCCGGGCAACGATGATGAATCCGGCCATGAAGGTGACAGCCTTGATCAGGGCCAGCCCTGTCGAGATGAGCGCGGTGGCAGAACCTCCTCCCTTTACTTTTACATCAAGGATGACGCCCAGAATCAGAAGCGACGCCACATCATTAAAGACGGCTGCCGAAATGATCCTCTGGCCGATTTCAGTTTGCACCTTGCCCAGACCCATCAGGATGCGGACGCTGACAGGAAGAGCAGTGATGGCAACGCAGAGTCCTATAAAGATTGATCTCGTGGGGCCCAGATGAAATGCCTGGCCCACCAGGAATCCCAGCAGCATGGGAAAAACAAAACCGGAGGCCCCAACAAACGCGCCGCGGCCCCGGAAGGAATTCCAAAGGGTTTGCAGGTCCATGTCCATGCCGGCCAGGAAAACCAGCAGCAGCACGCCCAGGTCCGCAACGGCCCTGATTTCATCGTTGAAGCCGACCACTCCAAGGAGCGAAGGACCCAGCACCACGCCCGCGACGATTTCGCCAAGCATGGCAGGCTGGCCGAAATGTTCTGAGATTTCTCCGAAAGTACGGGAAAGAAGCAAAAGCAGAAGTAGAGCTTCAATGAGCGGCAAGCAGATTCTCCCGATCGGTCCGGCAGGAATCAATCAACCCTACACACGCCCCATTGTAATCTTACGGAAGCGAAATAGTCGAGAGGAGCAAGACAGCGAAAGCGTACGGCGGGTTTACCCCGGCGCAGTGGTAGTGTCCTGAATTAGAAGTTCGTTGAAGAAATGATGCGTGAGACGCTGTCATTCCGAAGAGCGACGAGGAATCTGCTTCGTTTTTTCGGTCTTCGCGCCAAAAGCAGATTCCTCTCCCGCACTGCGGGATCGGAATGACGTTAGCATGGTTCAGCGAATTTATAACTCGGAAGACTAACGCAGGAAGAGGCTGTAGGTGAGAATGCTGAGAACGACAGCCGTAAAGAGGGTGTACTTCCAGTTCCTGAGGACGCCCATAAAGTAGACCACTGAAGCGGCGACGCGAATGAAGGGGGTCAGCATCAGGACGGCGATGCCTAGGTTGATCAGCAGGCGGGGCCGGACAGTGCCTCGTGCGGCCAGGCGGATTTCTTCCGTCACAAATTCAAACAGGTTCATGCCAGCGATGCGGTAATCCAGGGCAAGGCCGCCGGCGCGGAGCCACCTCCAGCACATCCCTGCTAAGATGAGCCCCAGGCTGAGAAGAACGCCATCCTGGAGGATAGTGCCCACCAGGCGTCCATTTCAAACTGCCGCT
>JAJYJL010000983.1 GCA_021789565.1 Acidobacteriota bacterium | reverse complement strand
CTTGCTGCGGAACTTTCCATCCCCGGCAAGGAAATCGTCCAGCAGGGTGCGGAAGCCGGTTTTCTGTTCAATTGCACTCAGGAACAGGTTTTGAGGTTTCTTCCTCCTCTGGTCATCCAGCAGCAACATGTCGATCAGTTAATCGAGGCGTTGCGGACCATTTTGATTTCCGCCTCGGCTATTAAGGAAAAGGGGGTGCGTGCATGACGCCCGTCGCAACCATGGAAAAACAAGAATTGCTTAGTGTGCATGATTTAATCGCGGACCAGGACCTTACTGTCCATGACGTCCGCCTGATCTTTGACCTTGCCGGGCGGGTGAAGGCTTCGCCCTCGTCGTACTACCAGGCTCTGGCCGGCAAGCAGTTGGCGATGATCTTTGAGAAGCCTTCTCTCCGCACCCGCGTGACCTTTGAAGTTGGCATGACCAGCATGGGCGGCCACGCTATTTATCTGGACCATTCCAAGCCGCGCCTGGGTGAGCGTGAGTCGATCAAAGACGTGGCCCGCAACCTTGACCGGTGGGTTGACGGCATCGTGGCCCGCACCTTCTCACACCAGTCCGTCGTAGAACTCGCCGAAAACGCCTCCATTCCGGTGGTGAATGCCCTGACAGACCTGCTGCACCCCTGCCAGGCACTAGGCGACTTCTTCACTCTTCAGGAAAAATTCGGCAACGTGAAAGGCCTGACGGTAGCCTTTATCGGAGATGGCAACAACGTCTGCCACTCGCTGATGCTGACGGGCGCCAAGCTCGGGGCCACAGTGTGTGTTGCAACGCCGTCGGGGTTTGAACCCAAAACCGAAATCGTGGAGCAGGCCGCAGCATTGGCCCACGCGAACGGGGCAAAGATCCAACTGTTCCGCGAACCGCTGGAGGCCGTGGCCGGCGCACAGGCCGTTTACACCGACGTCTGGGCCAGCATGGGCCAGGAGTTTGCCGCACACCTCCGGACGCAGGTTTTCGCCCCCTATCAGGTCACGGATAATCTGATGAGGGCCGCCGGCCCGGACGCCGTTTTCCTCCACTGCCTGCCGGCGCATCGCGGACAGGAAGTTACCGATGCCGTCATTGATTCATCACGGTCGCTTGTTTACGATCAGGCCGAAAATCGCTTGCACGTTCAGAAGGCGCTCCTGCTTCTGCTTATGCAGTCGCATTAACCATGGGAATTGATACCATCACGCAGTTTCCACTGGAGGCCCTTGTGACGGCACCCGAGTCAAGGGAGAGCAAGGCGTTGCCGGTCCTCCGCAAGGCCCACCTGAGCGACGTTCCCGCCCTGTTCAAGCTGATCCACCAATACGCCGTTGAAGAGGTGATGCTGCCCCGCGCACTTCCCGAGCTCTACGAGGATGTATGGGAATTCACTGTGGCGGAAAAGGACGGGCAGGTGGCCGCCTGCGGAGCGCTGCGCCTGTATAACGCAGAAATTGCCGAAATCCGTTCGCTCTGCGTGGACCCTCAGCAAAAGACCGCAGGACTGGGCCGTGCGGTTACAAACCGGCTAATGCACGAAGCTCAGGCTTTGGGTTTGAAAAGGGTCTTCGCGCTTACTGTAGTTCCGGGCTTTTTCTCAAAGATGGGTTTCTACCCGGTCGGAAGGGACGCCCTGCCCCAGAAGGTGTGGCGCGATTGCCTTCAGTGCGAAAAGTACTTCCGCTGCGATGAAGTGGCAATGGTATTCGATCTCGCCCACCTTTCCGGGAAGAGCGCGCATGCCCACCCCCGAAGTTAACATGCATTTTAGGACGAGGTTGGATTGCTCCCGCCGACTTTCCCCTTCAACGCTTCCTCGCCCGGGTTGACAGCTTTTTTCCTCACAAGATAGACAACCATGATTCCAAGCGTGGCGCCAATCGTGTCAAAACCGCAGTCCACGATAGAAGGTCCACGATTGGGGACAAATCGCTGATGGAACTCATCGGTCAGCGAGTAGAGAGCAGCAAGCAGGATGCAGGCAAGGGCCTTGCGGGGATTCCAGGCGCTGCGGTTTTCATCGCCGAGGGCATGGTAGAGGAAAATAGCGAAAATGCCGTATTCGGTGAAATGGCCTAACTTCCTGAATCCTGTGGCCAGCAGATAAAAAGTGTGGCGTGAAACTTCCACATGAAAGAAATTCAGAATGTCAGCCAAAAAGCGGTTGGAAAAGGATGAGCCAAAAGTCCGGGTGGACATGTAGAAGATAACGCCAGCCCAGATGATGACCGGCATCCACCGCATGAGGGACTGAAGGCGTGTCTCGCTCTCAAGTCCGGAAGGCAGATTATTCGAGGCGATAGTTGGGGGCCTCCTTCGTGATGATGACGTCGTGAACATGGCTTTCACGCAACCCTGCAGAGGAAATCCGGATAAATCTGCCCCGCTCGTGGAGTTCGGGAATCGTCCCGCACCCGGAATAACCCATTCCGGAGCGAAGTCCCCCCACGAGCTGCTGGACCATGTCTGCCAGCAGGCCCTTGTAAGGCACGCGCCCCTCAATGCCCTCCGGAACAAGCTTGGCGGCGGAGTCTTCCTGGCCGTAGCGGTCGCGGGACCCTTCCTCCATGGCGCCCAGCGAACCCATTCCGCGATAAGACTTGAAGGTCCGGCCCTGGTACAGAATGGTTTCGCCCGGGCTTTCTTCCGTTCCAGCGAAAAGACTGCCGATCATCACCACACTGGCCCCGGCGGCAATGGCCTTGGTAATATCACCCGAAAACTTGATGCCGCCATCCGCAATCAATGGAACGCCCGCTTTGCGCGCCGCGCGAGCGCATTCCGCGATGGCCGTGATCTGCGGCACGCCAGCGCCCGAGACAACCCGTGTGGTACAGATCGAACCGGGTCCAATGCCAACCTTGACTGCCGCTACGCCAAGATCGATAAGGTCGCGCGCTCCTTCAAAGCTGGCCACGTTGCCCGCAATTACATCGGCATCAGGAAGGCGCTTCTTGATGGTTTTTACGGCTTCCAACACGCGCTCGGAGTGTCCGTGGGCCGTGTCCACAACAATGACGTCCGCCTGGGCGCGAACAAGCTCCTGCGCGCGCTCCAGATAATCTCCCGTAACGCCGACCGCACCGCCCACTCTCAACCGGCCATGCGAGTCTTTCGCCGCATGAGGGTATTGGATCTTCTTCTGAATGTCCTTGACGGTGATCAGCCCCTTCAGGATGTAGTTTTCGTCCACTACAGGGAGCTTCTCAATCCGATGCTGGTGAAGGATCCGCTCCGCCTCCTCCAGCGTTGTCCCCACAGGAACAGTAACCAGATTCTCGCGGGTCATCCGCTCTTCAACTTTCAGGTCCGTGCGCGTTTCAAAACGCAGGTCGCGGTTGGTGAGAATGCCCACCAGCTTGCCGTCTTCAGTGACGGGGACGCCGGAAATCTTGTACTTGGCCATGATCTCGAGCGCTTCGGCAATCTTCTGCCGTGGCCCGATTGTGACCGGATCAACGATCATGCCGCTC
>JAJYJL010000038.1 GCA_021789565.1 Acidobacteriota bacterium | reverse complement strand
AGGCCTCCCCAATGCCCTTTACCATAACGAGGGCAATGGAAAGTTCCGGGACGTCTCGCAAGAGTCCGGCATCGCGAAGTATATCGGAAAGGGGATGGGTGTCGCCGTTGCTGACTACGATGGTGACGGCCTCATGGACATTTTCGTCACCAACGATAAGATGCGAAATTTCCTTTTCCACAACCTCGGACACGGAAAGTTCGAAGAGGTCGCCATGCAGGCGGGAGCGGCTTTGCTCGACACCGGCAATCCCGTCTCAGGGATGGGGACAGATTTTCGGGACTACGATAATGACGGGCGGCCGGATATCGCCTTCTCCGCGCTGGCAGGCGAAACCTTCCCGCTTTTTCGGAACCTGGGAGGGGGATTATTCGAGGACGTGACCTATTCGAGCAACATGGGCCTGGCGAGCAGGATCTACAGTGGGTTTGGGATCGGCATGTTCGATTTAAACAATGATGGATGGAAAGACCTTTTCACTTCCAACGCTCACGTCAACGACTTGGTCGCGCTTTACGAAGCCACGAAATACAAGCTGCACAACGCGGTGTTCCTGAACCAGGGAGATGGGACTTTTGAGGACGTTTCCGAGAGCGTGGGAGAGGATTTTCTCACGCCGCGGGCGCACCGGGGCGCCGCCTTTGCCGACTTCAATAATGATGGCAGGATGGACGCGGTCGTGACATCACTTGGCGCGGGTCCGGAGTTATGGGAAAACATCACGCCGGGCGAAAACTCCTGGCTGATTTTCAAGCTCCAGGGAACCCGCAGCAACCGTGACGGAATCGGAGCGGAAATCCGCCTGGATAGCCAGGTCAATCATATGACCTCCGCGCTGAGCTATGCCTCTTCCAGCCACTTCGGCGTCCATTTTGGGACCGGCAAGCTCAAGTATGTGAAGAAAGTCGAAATTCGCTGGCCCAGTGGGACGCGCCAGGTGCTCACCAACGTACGGACAAATCAAGTGCTAAGGGTTCGCGAACCTTAGTTGCCCTGGTTGAGCTCAAAGGTGCAGTTATCTTAACGGTAAGCGTTTTCCTGCGCGGTTGAGGAATGGGGCAGCCCTTTCTTAAACTCTTCGTAATCCGAGAGCGCTTGCTTTGCCGCCGCGGCCTGGCCCGCGATCGAATAGGCGCGATAAAGCTGGAAGTGAGTGGTCCCGTCTTCGTCAACGGAAAGCGCAGCCCGAAGGAACGGGATAGCCTCCCGGGCGCTGCCGGTTCGCAGAAGGGCCTGCCCGAGAGCGGCCTTCGCAGGCAGGAAATGGGAATCGTCGGTGATGGCTTTTTCCAGATATGGAATGCTTTTCTTCGGCTGCTCCAGGTTGAGCCAGCATCCTCCGGTTAAGAAGTTGACCAAGACGGAATCAAAGCCGTCTTTCCGCATGCTTTCAATCACCTGCAGCGCCGATTTGTAGTCGCGCGCTCGATAGAGCGCCCAGGCCAGACCTCCCCGCGCCCGGTTATCGTGTGGTGCGAGCTCCAGTGCTTTGCGCCATAGTTTTGCAGCCTCCATCCACTCCGAGCTTCTGTCGAGCAGTTCGGCAGCGTGAATACGACTTTCGAGTGAGGGAGGCAGTTGGTCCAATCGGTTGTAAGCTTGCTGCGCCAATTCCCGGTAATGTGCGCTTTGTCCGGGCGACTTCTCGGCAAGTTTGTCGTAGCAATGGCCCAACCCATACCAGACCTTGGGACTGCCTGGAAGGATTTCCGACAATTTTTGAAACTGTTGGGTAGCTTGCTCGTACTGTCCGGCTCCCGAAAACGCGTCCGCCAGGGAAAGCCGCGCGTTGCGGTCCGAGGGTCGCGCTTCCAGCGCCTTCTGAAGCGGCGGGATGGCGGAGGCAAATTCACCAAGCTGGAGATAACTGGCGCCCAGGAATAGATTCGCGCTGGGCAACCCCGGTTGAAGCCTGAGTGCCGCTTTTGCCTCCTCGGCCGAGTCCCTGTAATGCCGGGCCGTGTACTGGGCGATGCAAAGGTCCACGCGAAGTCCCGGATTGTTGGGAAACTTTCGAACCAGTTCCTGATAGATGGGAATGGCCTGCTCGGGCTTTCCAGCGATCACCAGCTCCCTGGCACGGCGCAATGGCTCTGAAGAGGGAGCAACCTGGGCACAGATGGTTACAGCGCACAATAATACCGCGCATATCCCCCAGGAAAGTGTGGCCATTCGGGTGAAGTGAGGGGCCGGGCAGGCCGTGGATTTGTGTTTGGATATCATGGCTACCTGCATTGGCTCGGCTGCCCGTATCTTGCCTTGCGGAACATCATCGGCATCTCCCTGTCGTGCCGCTCGTCGCCAGCCAGAGCGAGCCGTGCGAATGCCGACATGGGCTGCTGGCGGTAGCGCAGCTTGTGTCTGGACTTTGGTGTCTGTTGTGAGAGCCTAAGGGTGCAATCTTTAAAAGGAGGACGCGCAAGAAAAGATTCATGGCTTCTTTTGTGGAAGAGACGCCAACTCCTGGCGCACCTTCGGAATAACCGTGGCGTACTGAGAGGGGGATGCTTTGGCAAGGAAGGTCTCAAAGCACTTCCGCGCCTGCTCACGGTCGCCCGCCATCTCGTAAATCAACCCCAGATTTACCTGCGCCTCCAGCAAGTTGGGGTTGAGCTGGACTGCGCGCTCGAAATAACCGCGTGCCGCTTGAGGATTCCGGCGTTGAATGGCAATCAGGCCCAAGCCGTTTTGCGCCGTGGCATTATCCGGGTTCATGACCAGAATCCGTTTGAAGTCGAGAGCGGCGTTCTCAAGCCTCCCTTTGTTCAGGTACGCGGTAGCCAGGTTTGCAAGGCTCTCCGTGTCGGAGGGATTGTATTGCACCGCTTTCTCATATTCGGTGATGGCTTCGTCCGTCTTCCCCTCGCGAAGCAACAAGTCGGCCATGCGTGAATGTAGCAGTCCACTGTCGATGCCCTCCTTGACCGCGGTCCGAAAGAGATTCATCTCCTTCTTGTATTCGTGCGCCTTGTCGTATCGTCCGCCCAGCAGGTAGTAAATCTGGGGATTCGTAGGGTCCTCGGCCAAAGCCTGCTGTTCCAGTTCAAGGCGGCGCGCATCGCTCGTATTCGACAGGGGGTTCTCGGCTTCGTAGAGCAATTTGAGAATGTTCGTGCGGTCCTTGGGGTCGATACCATGCCCCGTCAAGTCATACGACCTGGGCGAGTACGCCGACAAATAGCCGAGCGAGTACAGTTCTTGCTCCATTTGCGGTTTCATCAACCCCAATTTAACCTTCTCCGTAGTGCCGTGGCCTTCGGCTGAGATCACTCCATTCAGAATCGAATTCAACCTCTCAGCTTGCAGCGGATGCTGTTGAATGACATTCGTTTTCTCACCGGGATCCCGGGTCAAGTCATACAGCTCGGACTTCGGGGCGCGGATGTACATCCAGTGATCCGTTCGAATGCCGCGAAGTTCTGACCATCCCATGTTGATTTTGGGGTAAAGCGTCTCCTCGTAGGAAGTTCCCGTATCAACCGGATTGCCCGAAAATGCCGGTACCAGGCTTGTGCCCTGCACCCGAGGCGGCACCAAAGCTTGCCCGCCCATCAGCCCAAGCACCGTTGGCAGAAAGTCGATTTCCCTCACCTGCCGTTTGATCCGCATTCCGGCAGGAACACCCGGCCCCGCCATGATGAAGACGATTCGCAAGGTCGAGTCGTAAAGGAAGATCCCGTGCGTGTATTCACCGTGATCACCCAGGCTTTCCCCGTGATCGGATAAGACGGCAATAATCGTGTTTTTGGGAGCTTTCTCTCTGAGGACGTCGAACAGCCGCCCAAGCTGCTGGTCCGCGTAAGCGATTTCGCCATCGTACGGGTGGGTCCTGTACTCTTCGCGGAAGGGGCTGGGTGGCGTGTAAGGCATATGCGGATCGTAGAGGTGGACCCAGAGGAAGAACGGCTTCCCTGTCTGCGTGTTCAGCCAATGAATGGCATGGTCAATCACCATCTTGGCAGGCCGGGACGGTTCTTCCAGATATTGGTCGCCATGGCCCGGCTTAGGCATCTGGTCGTCATAATACCCAAAGCCCAGATTGAACCCAAATGCCCTCTTGAGTACGGCTGAGCCGATAAACGCCGCGGTATCCCACCCGTGTTTCTGCAGGATTGTTGCAAGGGTAATGGAGGAGGAGGGAAGAATGAAACCGCCCGTGTCGCGAACGTGGTGGCGGGTTGGATACTCGCCCGTGAAGATGCTGGCGTGGGATGGGTCCGTCAAGGGGGCCTGCGCCACGGCTTGCTCAAACAGCACGCCGCGTTGCGCCAGCGCATCTAATGTAGGCGTTTTGACGTCCTGGTATCCGTAACAATGGACATGGTCCGATCGCAACGTATCGATCGTGATCAGGACCACGTTGAGCGGCTTTAAGGAAGTGCGCGCTTCGGCCCGCGTCTTCTCCCCGGAATTGCACGAGGTGAAAACCGTCAAACTTAACAGGCAAAGCCCAGCAAGAAGCGCCCCTATCCACCGGTGGATGGGCCCGCCATGCCCAGAGTCGCCCCTCGGGCGCAACCCTGTGCCGAGGGCGGGTATCAACCTGCGCTTCATAACCCCGTATAATAGCACGCGGAGCGGATGAATACCATCCGCTCCGCGCAAGGAATCAACAGCACAGACCGCATGCTACCTAGAACTCGATGCGGCCGTCTAACTGGACGGTTCGCCCCCCACCACCCGCTAACAACTCTCCAAACTGTGAGGAAGTGACATCCGTGGAAGAGATGTAGGCGGTATGGCGGTTGAAGGGATTGGTCATTGTCATCCCGAGTTCGAAGTACGTTCCCTCCCGCTTGGTGAACGGAAACCTCTTTTCCAGCCGGAAGATTTCGCCCGCCACACCCGGGCCTCGTACGTACGGCAGTTCTCTGGGAGCCGTACCCACCCGCAAAGGCATTCCGTTTGCCGTTTGCGGGACAAAAGCGAACCCCGCGGGATTGAGGTACGGCGTCGGGTTAAACACGTCGACATTCTTGGCGGCGCCGCCGAGGGTCAACTTCTGGCCCGCAACGACGTCCGGCCGAATCCCGAAAGCGACTCCATCTGGAATCAACAGACCTCCCTCTGAGATCGCGAGCGAAGCTCCGGATGAATAGTTTTGGATCGCCGAAAATTGCCATCCTCCCAGGAAGGGGTTAGCCCAGTGCAGGTCCCAGTGCCTCCCTTTCCCCACCGGGGTCTGCCACACCCAGGTCAGCTTGAAACTCTGGGGAAGGTTGAATGAAGTGACAGACCTCTCTAAAGCGCGGTTGTGATAGTCCTGCAAGGTGGCGTAGTAAGCCCCCGGCCCATTGGCATCCACGTAGCCAATGGCCTTGGACCAGGTGTAAGCGGCCAGGAAGCTTAGCCCCCTGGCCAGGTGTTTCGTCGCTGTTACCTGCAAGGAGCTGTAATTAGAGTTGGTGTTGTAAGGGAATTGCTCCTCAATCCCAAAGTACTGGGGATAGGGCCTGAGCGCCGTAGATACGGCCAGGTTAGTGGGGAAGCTGGGATACGGCATGAACTGCGGGTTCGCGCTGACGGGCTGATTGAGGATGTCACCCATCGAAAGGATGCTTGAGGGCAGGCCGTCGTATTCGCTGAAAACAGACGGACTGTTGGATCCCCAGAGCCGCGTACCTTTGTTACCGACATACGCGACCTCCAGCACCGTTTGCCGGGGCAACATGTATTGAATCGTGAAGTCGTAGTTCTGCACGTAGGCCGGGCGGTTGGCGTCTGGCGCTGTGGTCGCTACTGCGCTTTGATAGTTCAACTGAGTCGGATCCGTGTTGGGCAACGTTTGTGTAAAAGGCGGGTACGGATTGCTCAAGTAAATTGAGGGGTCGTCAACGAATCCCGTTGGGCTCGTACCGGCCACCACGTTGTCGGTGCCATTAAATCCGTTCAAAAACCCTCCATAGCCCCAGTTGTTGGCAATGGGCGGCGTGTTGGTTATGCCATAACCGGCACGAATTATGATCTTGTGGCTGAGTTGGTATGCAATACCGAAGCGTGGGCCGAACAATTTATAGTAGGTGTTGTTAAAGCGATTGCCAAACACCAGCGCGCCGAGGTGGTTGTCCGCGCCGGGATTGGGCGTGGTCAAGGAAACCTCGGACATACGGCCGGTGCGCTCGTGGAATGGCGGAACAATTCCCCACCTCAGGCCCATATTGAGCGTAAGCTTCGGGGTCACTTTCCAGTCATCGAGAAAATAGAACTCGTCGTAAGGCTGAGTGAACGCTGAGCTGATACCAGAGATCCCATGGCCGACGCTATTTACCCCACCGAGCAGGAAGCTTGCAAATGCGTGACCGGTTGAAGCGTCGTAGCCGGGCAGGTCGGTCTGTCGCGGGCTGAAATGGAAAGCGCCGGCATCGGAGAGTGAATTGTCATTATAGAAATAGCGGCTGTACTCGTACCCGAATTTGAAGGTATGCGCCCCATGGATCCAAGTGGCGTCGTCCATTAAGACTTCGCTTCCGTTTTGACTAAAATCCACGAAACCGACGCCCATCCGCGCGATTGACCCGCCCTGGTATTCGGTACCCGAGAAGTTGAAGGTGGGACACATGGTGTCAGGCAGGCCGCTTAGTCCCTCCGTCGATGCACACCCCACATTCACGGTGGATGGCAGTGCGCCATTGTTGTTAGTGAACCTGTTGTAGCCCAGCGCGAGACGGTTCAGCAAGGAGGACGTAATGGTGGTGGTCCATGAAAATCTGCCCATGTACGACGGCGTGGTTTGCTGCTGCCAGCTTTGGGTGAGGGGACCTGGGAAAGGCAGAAACGGGGTCCCGCCATTGTTTTGCCGGTTGCGGTAGCCGCGGTTCCAGTAGCCGGAAAGCCGGTTCTTCTCATTGATCACGTGGTCGATCTTGATACCTAAGATGTGCTCGTCGAAGTAGGGAGAGCCGCCGATCCTCGTGATGTTGTTGATCATTCGGTCGTACTGCGGGTCAACGATGCCGACATTGTTGACAATGTTCTTGGCCACCGGGTCCCACGCCGTAGTGGGGATGATGTTGCCCGGGAAGGGATCGCGGACAATCTGGCCGTTGACCGTCCTTGTGGTGCTGGGATCGTAGATCTGTCCAAAGATGATGGGGCGGCCCAAAGCATCAGTGCCGACTTGCGTGCCCGACAGGGGATTGCCCGTCCAGTTCGGATTCAGGAGGCCAGAAAAATCGCCTTGCTTGTACTCCGTCGCGGGCAGGGTTCCAAAGCCTCTCACCGACAGATTGTTGAGTGAGTCATGTTCAAAATTCGTAAAGAAGAAAGTCTTGTCGTGACCATTGTAAATCTTGGGAATGATCACGGGCCCTCCCAGGGACCACCCATAATTGTTCAAGCGATTTCTACTTACCTTCCCGCCCGTTGTACTGGTATAGAGATTCCGGGCGGCCAGCGCTTCGTTCTGGTTGTAATAAAAAAGTGACCCGTGCAGAGCGTTAGTCCCGGATTTGATATCGTAATTTGCGACGGCAGTCTGTCCGCCGTTGTATTGGGCGCTGATTGCGCCCGTCTGCAGTGAGAAGTCGCCGATCGCATCCGCAGAGGGGCTCATTTCGTTATTGTTGCCTCCGGAAAGATCGGACCGGCCAACGGGGATGCCCTCAATCAGGATCTCGTGAGAGTACTCCTGCCCGCCGTTAATCGATCCCTCGAAGGTGTTGCCGGTGGTGCCGGGCAAACTTGAGAAGATGAATTGCTGAATCTGCCGCTGGCCGTCGCTAACCATGATGGGCCAGTTAGTGTACGCCTCGGCCGAAATGTTACGAACTACGGTCGAGCTCGTTTGAAGCAGCACTGGCTTGGAGCTGACCGTCACCTGCTGGGTGACTTGGCCCAAATGGAGAGAAATGTTCACGGTGAGGTCCTGCGCGACGCGCAGGATGATGTTCGTCCGAGAGGAGGTTTCGAAGCCCGTGGCGGTGGCTGTAATTGTGTACGTCCCGGAGGGAATGTATGGCAAGGTGTAAGTGCCCGCTGACGTGGTTGTGGTCTTTGTGGCCACGCCAGTGGCAATGTTGGTCGCAGTGACCGTGGCGCCAGGCACAACCGCTCCCGTTTGATCCTGAACGGTGCCGTTAAGTGTACCCACGGGGCCCTGGGCCCATGCTGTGCCTAAAATTACTCCGAAGGAGAGCAAAAATAGGAAGCAAATCGATTTCGATAGGGAACGCATCAACTTCCTCCTTAAAACTATCAATTTCTCTTTAGGGTCTCGTTCTAACTCGTTCCGCTTAGATTTGACTCGCCCCACGCAAGTAAACACATGATTTGTGCGAGCAAAGGCCATTGGAAACCCACATAGCTCTCTGTTAAACCCCTCCCAGCAGCCTGGCATATGGCTACCCAAAAAGAAGTATCGATCCATCTCGAGAGCTTGCGTTCGCTCCTGCGTGTGTTGCTGCTGACCCGACGAAATATTGCACAAGGCGTGGTGTCGAAAGTGAAGCTCGCCAACACCAAAGAAATCGGAAACACTCAACCTTCACATCATCCGTGAATGACCCTGCCGACGGCCTTCAGAGGGCTGGCATGATAAACCGTGCGTCAAGCAGCTTATAAAATCAAAAGTTAGCATGGACCACCTGGACAGGGAAAACTATCCTACAACGAAATTAAAATGTCAATAGAATTTTGAAATTTAGAAGGGAGACGGGAGAATTCGAAAGGTTTCGCATGTAACTGCCCGATTTCGAAGCGCAGGCCACGTCACCGGGATAAGTTACCCGCCATCGGACAACCTTAACGGACAACCGTGAAAACAGGTGTCTGGGTATTCTCTCTGCTCTCACAAATCCCAATTCGTATGATACTTGCTGTCCTGGCAAAACTTCCGGGAGATTGGGTTTCCGGAAGGCCATCCGAATGCTATGGCCATTGACGATTTGCGGGGCCTGCCGGATGCATCCGGGCGAGATTATCCTGGAACTACGGCTGGAAATTCCAAATTGGATTCGAGTCGATACACTGATACTCTTCGCCACTGAAATCATAAGGTGGAGGAATCCAGCATGAAGTAATTTCGCAGAGATTTTATCAAGATCAGCAGTGGCGCCGTTGGAGCGATAGCTGTTCCATCTGAAGCTGTAAAGGCGTCCGCGCAGGAGGCGGCTGCAATTGTTGAGACGAATGCTTCCGGCGGACCGGTATCCGTCGGACCGGCAGAGGGTGTTGCAGCAGAACATGGCATATGGGCAGCGGCTTATCGAGTCGGTCCGAAGGCCATCAAACAACACGGAGGCGTCCGCGGGCAATTGCCCGACTCCTCGCATGCAGGAATCCCCAACTCGGCGAATCGACTTCAGCCGTCGAACCCTCGCGACGAAAACTATATATCGTCGAAATGCCCGCGCGCTGGCGTTCACCTGCGAATGTGGGTCGAAGACGGAGTCAGAGGGCAATGGGTAAAGCGTCCCCGCCGGGGTCTGGATGGGTGTCTGGAACGCTATTTCAATGTCATTCGCGTCTGGGTGACAAAAGATAAGTTGCAGGAAGGTGACACGCTGTCGGTAAAATATGGCGACACGTCAGGAGGCAGCAAAGGCATGCGGGCCAGCATCATACGCACCGGACTGCAACCCATTCTGCTGTCCGTCGACTCCAGTGGCGGGAGAAGAGACGAAACTGAAATTGGCCGTGGCTGACTTCAATGCCAACAGGAAAGAAGTGAACATTCGAGTGAGGCGAAGATGAATCGACGGCGTTTCCTGAAACAGGGTGCAATTGGCGCAGGGGCAATCGGATTGGGCCAGACGATCACCACTGGCTCATTCGCATTGCAACCTAAAAACTTGATAGCCAAGGGTGCGCAGGCCCTGAACAGCACATCGCCACAACGGGCGACACCTGTCGAAGAGGTCCAACTGCACGATACCGTCGTCGTTTTGCGTCCGGGAAAGCTGCCCTTCGCGGAGCGAACCGCGGCGAAGGTGCTGGTTGATGAGGTGGAAAAACGAACCTCGATCCGGCTGGGTCTCTCGACGACATGGCCTGAAGGCAAACCCGTAATTGCCATTGCATCTGGAAATCCGATTTCAGAGTGGGGACGCCCGGTGCCAATGCGGCGGGGAGCAGGTTTGCCGGAAAAACGCCCGGAAGGCTACCGGCTTTACGTCGACGACCGGAACCGGCAACCTGTTGTCTGGGTGATCGGGGCTGACGCGCGTGGCGCGCTGTTCGGTGTGGGGAACCTGCTTCGCCGGCTCAACGCGTCGCGAGGCAAACTGGCGATACCGTCCCATCTGGATCTTGCCACTGCACCGGCCTTCGCAATTCGCGGGCACCAACTCGGGTATCGTGCCATGAGCAACACCTGCGACGCATGGAGTGTGGCGCAGTTTGAGCAGTACATTCGCGAACTCACATTCTTTGGAGCCAACAGCATTGAAGGCATTCCCTTCCAGGACAGACGCAGGACGCCGGTGATGAAAGTCCCTCGGCCGGAAATGAACCAGGCCATTGGCGAAATCTGTCAGCGCTACGGGCTGGACCACTGGGCCTGGGTCCCGGCCGACTTCAGCCTGAAGGACGAAGCCCGCCGTGCGCAGTTGCTGAACCAATGCGAGGAATTCTTCAGAGCCATACCGGTGTTCACGGGCTTCACGTTTCCAGGCGGCGATCCCGGCGACAATTCCCCGAACCTTGTTCTGCCCTTTTTGGAAGACATTGCGAAACTCCTGGGTGAAACCCATCCGGAAGCAAAGGTCTGGTTGAGCTTGCAGCATTTTACGCCCGCGGAGGTTGATGACACCTTCGCCTATATCAACCGGCATTTGCCGCCATGGCTGGGAGGCCTCGTGGCCGGACCCGGAAGCCCGCCGGTGCAAGGGATCCGCAACCGGCTGGCGGAGCGATACGGCTTCCGCGACTATCCCGACATCACGCATCAATGCCGCTGCCAGTATCAGGTGCCGGACTGGGACCAGGCCTATGCGCTGACGGAAGGACGGGAATCCGTCAACCCTCGCCCCGCCGGCTACACGACAATTTTCCGCCAGACCTCCGGCTATACAAACGGATTTATCACATACTCTGAAGGAGTCAACGACGACGTCAACAAGGCCATCTGGAGCGCGCTGGGCTGGGACCCCAGCCAGGCGCCGAGAGAAATTCTTGTCGAATACGCTCGCGTCTATTTCAACCCCGTGGTGGCAGAACGGGCCGCCGACGCTATCCAGGCGCTGGAAAATAACTGGCGCGGCCCCTTGATCAACAACGGGGCTGTGGAAGGAACGCTGCAAGAATGGGAGCAACTGGCGAAGTTGGCTCCGGGCCTCGAAGGCAACTGGCGCTGGCAGATGTGCCAGCTTAGGGCGAACTACGATGCTTATTTGCGCCATCGTCTTGTGAATGAAACCCGGCTAGAGTCTGAAGCGAACGCCGTTCTCGCCCATTCGGTAAAACTCGGTGCGGACAACGCCATGGAGGAAGCAGCCCGTGTGCTGAACCGGGCCGCCACACAGCCTGTCAGCGTTGAACTGCGGACCCGCATCTCTGAACTTTGTGACCGGCTGTTCCATTCCATCGGCCTGCAAACGAGCGTGAAAAAGTATTTCGCCATCGGCGAAGAACGGGGCGCGGTTCTCGATTTTGTCGATTATCCTCTGAACAATCGGTGGTGGCTTGAAGATCAATTCAAGGCCATCCGCGCGCTCAAATTCGAAGACGAAAAGAATCGGCGGCTATTTCAGCTCGCAACGTGGGAACACCCTGGCACGGGCAGTTTCTATGATGACCTGGGAAACATTGCGAAGTCTCCGCATGTGGTTCGCTGTTACCCCGGGCATGGATCCGAACTGAAAGAACATCCACAACCAACCTTCTGGTGGTGGGACCAGGGAAAGAGCCGCGCCCGCCTCAGCTGGCAGGTAACCCTGTGGCCCGCCGCCATGGTCTATGAAGGGCTCGATCCGAAGGCACAGTACGTGGTGCGCTCAACCGGCTATGGGCAGGCGGTTTTGCGTATCAATGGCGAACGGGTTAAGCCAACCATCGACGGTACACGGATGGGTGAGTTCAAGGAGTTCTCTGTTGATACGCGGTTCGTCAAAAACAGAAAGCTGGTGCTCACCTGGGACCGCCCGCCGAACGAGGAGAAGCTGAACTGGCGCCGGCAGTCACGGCTCGCCGAAGTTTGGCTGCTGAAGAAGCCCACCGCCTCGAAAAGTTGACTCATGTCCATCCTCGGAACTCCGGATGCCTGAATTTACCGGTCACGGCCCGATTCCCATGGATGTCGTCGGTGGAGGATCAAAAATTCTTTCGATCAATAGTTGTTTGCAGAGGGACAGTCAGCGTTACTCAGGAAACACGAAAGTCGCAAACCCAAGTGCGCTCCCGCAGATGTTTTCATTAGTGTTACCTGGCCTGAAATAAGCAATCAACGCGAGAAACGCAGGGCCGGAATCCAGCGGCCCAATTTACGGATGGCAATGCGTATCTTCAATAGGTCAGCCCCTGGCCGAAGCATCGGTTGTTTCGGCACCGGAATAAAAACGTTCGTAAATGATCACTGGCGTGCTTCCTCGGCGAAATGCAACGCTCGTTGATTTCGTGGCAGGACGCTCCGCCGGGGATGATAAAATTGTCCGCTGCGTTTTCGCATCTAAAAACTCCAATCGGGAGAGAATTCCGTATGGGCTACCAGCCAATCGAAAATTACGGCGTTATCGGCAACCTGCACACGGTTGCCCTGATCGGAATGAACGGGTCCATTGACTGGCTTTGCTTTCCCAACTTCGATTCGCCGAGCATCTTTGCCGCCATGCTGGACGACAAAAAGGGGGGCCGGTTCCAGATAGCTCCAACCTTAGACGGAATAACCTTCAAACAGCTTTACTGGCCGGAGACCAACGTGCTGGTGACGCGACTTCTATCCACGTCAGGCGTGGGCGAGATCACCGACTATATGCCCATTGATGGCAAGGGCCGGGCGGAAGACAAACACCTGCTGGTGCGAAGGGTGCGGGCGGTCCGTGGCTCAATGCCCTTTCGGATGGTGTGCCAGCCCGCCTTCAATTATGCGCAAGACAAGCACAAGGTACGGCTCTTGCCAAAGGGAGCCTGTTTTGAGTCTCCTGGCCTGCAAATCGGTCTCGCCACCGAGGTTCCGCTGAAGAGCGATGGCAAAGGTACGGTGACCGCTGAATTCACGCTTGGAGAAGAAGAAAGCGCCATTTTCCTGCTCCAGGCCATGCCACCCGGCGCAGGCTGCGGCAAGCCTATCACAGAATCACGCGAGGACGAGCTTTTTCAGAGTACGGTGAACTACTGGCGTCGCTGGCTCTCAAAGTGCCGCTACAAGGGGCGGTGGCGGGAAAAGGTTTACCGGTCAGCGCTGGTTCTCAAACTGCTCACTTATCACCCGACGGGTGCCATCGTCGCCGCGCCCACCTGCAGCCTGCCCGAAAGCATCGGCGGTGAGCGCAACTGGGACTACCGCTACACGTGGATTCGTGATGCAGCGTTTGCGCTTTATGCGCTGATGCGTCTCGGCTTCACAGAGGAAGCCGCAAAATTCATGGGGTGGCTGGAAGCCCGATGCCACGAGCGGCGTGAAGACGGCTCTCTACAGGTCATTTACGGTATTGATGGACGGCATGAACTGGACGAGATCACTCTCGATCACCTGGAAGGGTACAGGGGATCACGGCCGGTCCGGGTAGGGAACGCCGCTTCCAACCAGTTGCAGTTGGACATCTACGGGGAACTGATGGATTCCGTCTACCTGTACAACAAGTACGGCAGCCCCATCTCCTACGAACTCTGGTTCGAGCTGCGGGAACTGCTGAACTGGGTGTGCGACAACTGGCACCAGCCTGACGACGGCCTGTGGGAAGTTCGCGGCGGCCGCCAGCATTTTGTCTATTCGAAAGTTATGTGCTGGGTGGCCCTTGACCGTGGCCTGCGCCTGGCCGATAAACGCTCATTCCCGGCAGACCGGGCACGCTGGATGAAAACGCGGGATGCCATCTACGAAGAAGTTCTGGAAAAAGGATGGAACTCGAAACGGCAATCTTTTGCGCAGTACTACGGAGGCGACTGCCTCGACGCCTCCAGCCTGATTATGCCGCTGGTCTTTTTCATGTCGCCCACCGATCCACACATGCTGAAGACCATCGACGCGATCAATCGCCCTCCGGACAAAGGCGGGCTGGTCTCCAACAGCCTTGCCTATCGTTACAACACACAGGGCGGGATCGACGGGCTGAGAGGCAATGAAGGGACGTTCAACATGTGCACGTTCTGGCTGGTTGAGGCGTTGACCCGTGCGGGCCGGGTGGACAAGCAGAGGCTCGACCAGGCCGTCCTGATCTTCGACAAGATGCTGAGCTATGCAAACCACCTGGGACTTTATGCGGAGGAAACGGGAGCCTGCGCCGAAGGGCTGGGGAACTTTCCGCAGGCATTTACCCATGTGGCCCTGATCAGCGCCGCCTTCAACCTGGACCGCGCTTTGAGCTCCACTGATCAGGGGTGGCCAGGATTGGCCCTCCCTCCGTGGTAATCACGAACGGAAAATCCAGATGCGGTATTGAGGCTCAGGCTTGAAACCATCCGGGCCCTGCCGGGCACCCCGGCGGAAAATTTCGCCAGGGCTTCGCCCGGTAAGAACACACCCGCCTCAGCCTGGAAATCCAGACCGACAAACTATTGATTTGCCGTGCCCACCGGGCCCCAACATTCCACTAACAGGCGGGAAGATAACAATCAGGAAGCTCCGCCCCGCGACACTACTCCCCAGGAAACCGCTGCCCTATTCCTGGGGAGCAACGCATTTAAGTTTTTGACACCGCCTTGCCAGATGCTGATTGCGCGCCATGCGCCCACCGGCTGGGGCAGTTCAATAAATGCCTCTGTCAATCCGCCTGTATCCTACTTCTTCTTGGGTGGGACCACGGCGTCCTTGAAGGACTTCGCCAAGCGGAACTTGACCACAGTCTTGGCGGGAATCTTGATGGGTGCGCCGGTTTGGGGATTTCGACCCATGCGTTCCTTGCGGTGAGCCTTGACGGCCTTGCCAAGACCAGGAATCACGAACTGCCCTCCGCTCTTGCACTCCTTGGTGGCCAACGTCACAAGCTCTTCAAGCACCGCAGCCGTGGCTTTCTTCTGCAGCCCGACTTTGTCAGCCAGATGGGATACCACCTGGGTTTTGGTCATCACTTTTGCCATATGCTGCTCCTCTCCTGAAATTTAGATATTGGGAGTTCCCTTCGTTAACCGAAATGCGAAACTGTAAGCAATAACCCCGCAACTGTCAAGGCATATGATTGCGGCGCCTGGACTGTAAATGCCATTGTTAGAGCCGTTCTGTCAAGGCTTATCACGCACTCTCGAAATGCGCATTGAAATGACATTTATCTTTATACACACGTTTTGAGTCTTACGCCAAAAAACATTTTTTAATACTGGAAAGGCCATGTCGAACTGGTCTATTAATTCGTCAGCAAAGAAGAATGTATCAGGCAATCAGCGGAACCCTGAGACGCCACAGTATGACGTCTGCTGCCGTTCACCGAGTTCCACATGCACCGGGACCAGAGAAAGTACCCGTGATAACCATTTTCTGAACCCGGGGCACGAGAGGGGAACCCGGCAAGCCGGCGCTGGGACTAGTCTCCGCCTGTTCCAGGACTACGATGGCTTTGTTCTCCATTAGGCCTGGCAGGAGTTCCGCCCTGATCAGGATTTGACAGGATGGCCATGGGGACGCGCGCGAAAGCCACCTGGTCCGCTGATGCATCGATCACATTCACCTGCATCCAGTAACGTCCCGGAGGAAACCTGGATAGTGGAATTTCGGTGAAGTAGGTCGCCGTTCCTTCCCCCGATTTGCCCGACTTGGCCACGTAGGGGCCGGCTTCAGAAACCTGCACACCGTTGCGGAAAAAGATGAGCGCCATCGACGGAGGAGTGGAATCTCCGGAATGCCTGGGAGACTTGCCGGCCGATGCCTGCTTCCCGGCGTATGATTGGAGGTACACATAAAGGTTCTGGCCGGCGTAGAACACCCTCGTAACGCTCGGCAGGATGGCCTGTGAGCCGGAGTCCAGCGGATTATCCTCTGCATCTCTGGCCCAGGGACCGCGCTGGGGCCGCGTTGGGGGCTTCTTGGAAAGTTCGTTCGAGACCACGACCGAACTCAGCGCCAACCCCGTTTTGCTGACTGAAGGAAGGACCAGCTTCTTTTCAAAGGTGCCCATCTTTCCTGTCAGGTTTTCTCGCGCCACGACCTTCAGCTTGTAAGCGCCGGGCGGCAGCACCAGTCCGCCTTCATAAAGAATGTTGCCCTTCATCACCTTCTGGAACGTCGCGGCGTCCAGTTTGACGGGCAGCGTATCACGCAGCGCGCCCGCTACCTTGCCCTGGGAGTCCGTAGCGCGCCAGGCGAAGTCAAACTGCGTCTGGTGGACAGACGAATGCTGGTGGAATGGAATCGAGGAGCCCGGGATCTTGGCCGCCAGGACAACGTAATAGTGGCCGTCGGGCTGGAGGAAATAAGCGGTTTCTACCGCGAGGGGAAGATCGAGATAAGGCGCCCCGGAATTGAGAGCATCGGAAAGTTGAAGTTCTTTCTGCTGCCCTGAGGAGTGCCCGAAACTGACGGGAGCGTAGTAGCCCGGACGGGCCTCAACCTTCAGGCCGCGGCCATCTACCACTTCCACGCGGATGCGGCGAAACTTTCCATCTGCTTTGGTATTCGACGGGGTGTAGCCGATCAGGTAGTAGCTGGTGTTCGCCTTCTGAACGTACTGAAAAACCGGGGCGAAGTTGTTCAGGTCTGTAAACATGTGCCCGCCCGTGTCAGTGGCCAGGGTTGAGAGCGTTTCACGGCTGTTGTGCATTGAGCTGATCTGCGACGACACGGCGCTTGCCGTGTAAATAGCAGTGCCGGACGGGCTGGCTGCCGAGGCTCCGCCGCCGGGCGGCATGGCCATCAGCCCGCGCGCGTCCAGCGTGTAAAAGGAAACGTTGGCCCGGTTGGCCGCGTCAATGGTCGCCTGGAGTTGCGCCTCGTTGTCCACCCCCGTCTGCTCAATGCCGCTCGAAAAGTGGATGACCGATTTGCGGCCCGGCACGGCCTGCAATAGATCGGCCAGCGACTGCAGGGCTGCAAGCTTTTCGTCGGTATTAAAAATGTTGAACTCAGTTTCATCGGGAGTAAAGGCGTTCCC
>JAJYJL010000982.1 GCA_021789565.1 Acidobacteriota bacterium | reverse complement strand
CGCCATGCCGCGGCAGAAGCATTATTACGGTGAGAACGCCTTCACTACCTGACCCGGAGCACGTATCATCGGAGGCGGCTGTTTGATTCAGATCAATTCCGGCAGCGTTGGTGTGATCGCATACATGCCAAAAGGCGGCACGTCTGAGCCACGCGACTTAGTGAACACCAGTGCCGTTGAAACCCTCGACGGGATCGAAACGTCTAGTGATACAGACGCAGGGACGTTGCGGCGGCCGCCAGCGAGGCCCATACCCGGAAGTTTTGTAGTCTGATTCTGGCCCGGCGGGAGGCCGGCCGGCAGCAGGATGGGAGAGATCCCATGCAAAACGGTCCATTCAAATCGTGGCAATTTCATCGGTTGATTTTCTGCTGCGTTGCGCTCTTTTCCCTGGCGGCGTTCTCTTTGCCACACCTTCCAGCCCAGGAGCCCAAACCTCCCGCCACGGCCGCTGCCGCCCAGGCCAGCGCCTCCGGGTTCAAACTGCGCTCACAGAGCAACGTGGTGGTGGTTCGCGTGGTCGTTCGCGACTCGAAGGGCCGGGCGGTGGGCGGACTGCGGAAGGAGGACTTCAGGATTCGCGATAACGGCCAGCCGCAGGTGATCAGCGGCTTTTCAGTGGAACACCCGGCGGCCGCGTCGGCCCAGCCCCGATTCCCTTATCCCAAGCAGCAGCACCAAAAACAAGAGGCGCACCCTACGTCACAGCAGCCTGGTTGAGGATTCGTCAGGCACACGACGCTTCCGCCAAAGTAGCAGCAGCAACAGCTCGGGAAGGCGGACCCGCATTCGCAACCGCAGCCCACACAATCAAAGCAGCTCATGGCGTCCTCGCAGCTGGCCGTGTACCAGGTGACCAATGATGAGGCGACCGCCCCTACCCATCCCCTGCCCCCGGATGGATGTCCAATGGGGGCGAGCCTCTCCCAATCCATGTCGGAAATTGAAGCCGGGAGTATCCGGGGCTGGGCGCTTCCTCGGAGGAGCCCTTCGTAGATTAACCCCCTCTGGTTGCTAACGTACACCCTCCCCTTTCTCCCGGGCCTTGGTCCAATAAGCGCGACATAGGAGGGTTCACCTTTGTCATCAGACCGTACCGTGCGTAAGCGGAGAACCCATCCGTCAAAGATCTCCTCATCGCGGAGGGTTATATTAGCCGTCAGCGACTTCCCTAACCCTACCTTCTCTAGCCTGGCGTCAGCGTGCATCCGTGCAACCACTTGGGAGCCGCCGAGCGCTTCCTGGTCCAAGTAAGCTCCAAACTCAAACTTGTGCCACAACTGCGCCGTATTCACGAACCGCATGGCCTGTACGGCGAGACGCTCTTCGCAGGTCGGAAGTCGATCCCCCCGGAACGCAGTGAGAAGGGGCCCCGCTCCCATCATTTTCAGTATTGATCTGCGGCCTAAAGTAGAATCTCCAAACATAAAGCCTCCTTAAAATGTTATTAAACAGGACTGACGATTAGGCGCCTATTTTCATGCACCTGGCCGAGCCACCACGGGGGTTCTCGGACCAGTGTTGCCCTCTAGTTTCCGTCCCGGGGTGTAGAATGGCCCCTTGGACCATGGCCGGCCCGTCATTTGATCCAGCCTGAATCTACTTGCAACCTATCGGTTTGGCTTGGTGAATTACGCCACTGTCGCCCGTGTAAAATGACCACACGCACGGGTTCTTCTCACTGCTGTTATTCTCTAACGCTACGAGGTAATGGAGACTCTCCGGGCTGAGGTAAATGGAGAGAGAGTAGCCCGCTATTGGTTGTTCTAAACTTAGGTCCTGTGGCGGCACGAATGCCCCAGGGCGTCCGATGGCGTGCTGCTTCATTCGCTCTTCGATCTCCTGGGGAATCTTCGAAGACAGGAGCTGCATGCGCGTGCCGTAGTGCTGGTAAGAGTCGTGATAGCTGAGCTCCGCCGTATTAATTTCCCGTAGCAATGCCACGGCCCGTTGTTCCGCCGTTGGCGTCTCCGTGACGTTTTGCTGGGCACGCAGAATTACAACTCCGAGGATTGCGAGCAACGCTGCACTCAAAACAATTGCAAGCGAGCGCCTTGGCCCTTTTAGATGAGTTAGTATCTTCATCCTGACACCTCCTTTCTCCACTAGCATTGTTTAATTCAATTCGGCAAGAAGATAAGCTTTCGCACGCCTTCTGCTCACGGCAACAGCGGCTGTACGGACCAAAAGTATTGAAGCGGCAAGGACGAGCGCGGGCGTTTCTGCGGGTCCGCCGCCAACCGCCGCAATGGCAAGTGCAATGAGAAAAATATTTCTCAGCACGATGTCCAACCCAAGACGAACATTCCTTCCGAGACCACACCCACAAGGTTTCCCGCGCTCCCCTCTTGCCAGCCTGATCAGGACAGCGCCCGTGAAAACCGAGACCAAGCACGCGGTGGTAATCTCGGCTGAGGGGACGAGGCTTCCTGATCCAACACAAACGGCCAGTGCGAATTCGGTCAGTGGGACGGCATAGGAGAAAGGGACAATCAAGGGCAGAGGCAGGAGTTTGTAGGAAGCGATCGCCTTTACGAAGTGTTCCCGATGGACAAACTTGGCTAGGGCTGCCAGAGTCAGTATGATTGCCAGGTATGCTCTTACAAGCTCGACTAGCACTCCCATAAAAACCTTCCTGGAGACGAGGATTACTCCGCGTCGAAGGGGATATTTGCGGTGCCGTTCTAGCTTATAGTTTCTTTCTGGCTAATTGCGAAAGTACTCATATCAAACAATGGCGAGCCTGTCAAGGACTTTTTCGTAAATGGCACACAGGCTGGCGGGCTGGCAGCTCTCAACAGGCCGGCATCCATTCCTGTGGGGACATACTTGAGCACCGCAACGTTGACGCCTCCCGGAGAAAAGGCCTTTTTCGAAGACTACAAGCGCGCCGAACCCATCACCCAATGGCCGCTGAAGAAGGTTCTGCATCACATCCCTGAACTCAAAGGGCTGAAACCCGCCACAGACCAGCGTCAGCTTCCGGAGGTTTTGCGCGGCGTCAGTGCGAATCTCCAGAAATTCGTCGTCAACTTTGTCGACACCAGTGCCGTGGAAAACATCGACGAAGCCGAAACGCCGCCTTATGGAACGGGGCCTGCGCGATATGCCATGCCGTTCACCCGGCACCTAAGGCAAGAGTACAGCTACCTGATCCTGCGGCGTCAGGAGGAGGGCGGCGCTTTCAACCTTGTCGAGTACCGCACCGGCCTGGGCAGGCAGAATGAGCGCCGCCAAAAACTCTCCAGGGACTTCATCAAGACGGCAGGGTTTGCCGCCATGCCCCTTTTCTTTGGGCCGCTGCAACAGCCCTGGTCCCGCTTTCGTTACCTGGGCCGGCAGAAGGTGGACGGCGCCGACACTGAGGTTGTGGCTTTCGCCGAACGCGTGGAATCGAAGGCCGTGATGGGCCACTTCCTCCTTAGTGGAAAATCTGTGCCGCTGCTGGTGCAGGGTG
>JAJYJL010000981.1:2777-3460 GCA_021789565.1 Acidobacteriota bacterium | reverse complement strand
AGCAGTGCCAAGCTTGCCCAGGTGGCCGGCAACCGCAAGCACTGGCAGACCGCCGGCTACCAGGATCGCGAGAGTGATACCCGTCAGGCCTCCCCAAAACACATCACCACGGTTTCGGTTATTGAGTCCGAAATCCGCACCCGCCGCGCCGGCGGTCGCAAAGAAACCGATGACGATCGCAAGCATCGTCAAGAAGCCTCCCCAGGCATCGTTTTGCGGCGGATGATAGCTTGCCACACCATCCTTATTGGCCCAGAAAACAATGACAATCATCACTAGCGGCACCCAGTTCAGAAACTGGGCGATGCGGGCCATGTATGAAATCCCTTTAATGGCCACCCATGCCAATCCATAAGCCCATACCAGCGCAATTGCGACAAACAGGCCTTTCGAGTGGCTGCCAAGCCCTTCCATGATGTAGTCCACTGCAAAGTAAGTTGCTACCGCGAACCATCCGATCTGGAGAAAACCCATCAACAGTCCGGGCATCAGGTAGCCACCCTTCACGCCGAAGGTGGAGGTCCCGACAATATAAAGGGGGCGTCCGGTCTGCATCCCCAGCATGGCGGGTGCATAGTAGAAAAGACCGAAGCAGATCAGGCCGGCCACAAACAACCCGAGGAGGCAGACAGCAGGACTTGCCTGGCTCAGCGTCGGCGCTGAAAGCCCCAGGTAGAAAGCGA
>JAJYJL010000981.1:0-2767 GCA_021789565.1 Acidobacteriota bacterium | reverse complement strand
GAAGGTGCTCTTGTACCAGGGAACCCGTTTGCTTGCAGGATTGGGAACTGACGATGCAACGTAATTTGGAAGTTCGGCGGCCATTTTACCCCCTATTGAACACATGCCTTGGAGTCGGGTCGGGGACAAAGAATATTCTTTGACACGCCTTTATGCAAGTTCAAAAGCAAAAAATCAGGAAGGATACAGAAAAGGGTGGACAACGTCAGCGGCGCCGGGACTTGATGAATCGCCAAAGGCCGCAAAAGATAGCTTCAGGCAAACAACTGGTAGCCGGGGTTCGGTGGGAAGAGGTCGGCCATCAGGGTGATGCGATTGCGCAAAACGGGAACCGGCAGGTGTTCAGGCCCAACCCGGATCTGGACGTCGTGCCATAGCCCGTGCATGTATTCGGCACAAGTCCCCGTGAAGGAAACGTCGCGATATTTCAGGAATTGCGCTCCCGTTCGCGACCATCGCCCGCGTTTTCGGAGCACTTGCTTGGCTTCGTATGCTTGCTCATCAATTTCGCCCCCGAATCCCATCCCCAGTTCTTCCTGAAGCATGGATGTGTAGCGCTCCAGTTCATCGGGTGCCAGGCGGGCGCGAAGCAGCTCCGCCACGCTCGCCAGAAACTCCCATCCGGTGTCATGCGCGTCAAGGTCCCGGCAGGAAACGAGCAGGTCAATTCTGTCCTCATTTTCCAGCCAGACTGCGGAATGCTTTTCCCCCTCCGGATTGGAGAATGCAACCATGTCACCGGTCGGGAAGCAGGCTATGAAGGGGACCAGAAGAATTCTGAGTTTTCCGAGTCGGTGGGCGATTGTCTGAGGGATGGCGCGGGCGGGTTCACGAACCATCGTGCGTTCTTCCGAAGGGCTAAGCGACACCACGGAGTGCATGTCCCAGTCATGCGCAACCCGCGAGAGCGGGACAAACATCTGCTGGACGTATTCACGAACCGGAACGCTTTTGATCACAGAAGCTTGCGGACTGCTCAATAGACACTCGCGTACCCAATCTCAACCCTATTGTGGAGGATAAGCTCACCCGGTGTCCAGCACTCAACATCGGCATGGAACCCGTTCCCCGCCGATGAAATTCGGATACTTAAGGCAACCGCAGGGTGTCATCCAGAAAAGAGTTGCGTTGGGCATGGAGGCGGGGCAAAATGAGGAGGTAGGGACTTTGATAGCCTGCGGGATACGCTTCCCGACAGTATATTACTTTGCGGACTCCGGCAAGAGATTCATAACAGAGGCGTAACCCGATTGATGCGGGGCCGCGGATAACAACTTTGCAACTAACCCCTGAAAAATTCCCAGTACTGTCTCTTCCTGACGACAGGTTTCACGACCATTGCGGCGTGTTTGCTGTTTATGGACATCCTGAAGCTGCCAAGCTGACCTACCTGGGTCTTTACGCGCTCCAGCACCGCGGACAGGAAAGCGCCGGCATGGTGGTGACCGATGGCCACAGGCTGATCGGCCACAAGAGCATGGGGCACGTGGCGGAGGTTTTTAACGAAAGGGTCCTGCAATATCTGCCTGGGCATGCCGCCATCGGGCACACCCGTTATTCGACAGCAGGCGACACCAACTTGAAAAACGCGCAGCCGCTAAGCGTCAGTTGCCAGAAAGGGCAAGTGGCCCTGGCCCACAACGGGAACCTGGTGAATGCAACAAGCATCCGGCGCGAATTGGAAAGTCGGGGCGACATCTTTCAGACCACCAGCGACACGGAAGTAATCCTGCACTACTTCGCGCGTTCGAAACACAGCGGAATTCCGGAATCTCTTGCCGAGGCGCTCGACCGCGTCTCGGGCGCTTACTCACTGGTTATGCTTTTCAAAGACTCTGTTTATGCCATTCGCGATCCGCGGGGCTTCCGCCCGCTGAGCCTGGGTCAGTTGAATGGCGCTTACGTTGTTGCCTCAGAGACCTGCGCGTTTGACATCATCAGCGCCACCTACATTCGCGAAGTCGAGCCGGGCGAGATGGTGATCCTGGACAAGCGCGGCGTCACATCTCTTCGTTTTTCGCCGCCCGCCAAGCCGGCGAAATGCATTTTTGAGCACGTTTATTTTTCACGGCCTGACAGCATTGTATTTGGCCGCTCCGTACAGAGCAGCCGGGAAATGCTGGGCCGGCGCCTCGCGCAGGAACATCCCGCGGAGGCTGACATGGTGATTCCAGTTCCCGACTCAGGGGTTGCCGCCGCCATCGGGTATTCTCAGGAATCAGGCATTCCGTTAAAGTTCGGGCTTATCCGCAACCACTACATTGGCCGCACGTTTATTGAGCCCACTCAAGCCATTCGCGATTTCGGAGTCAAACTCAAGCTCAACCCGGTGCGCAGCCTGCTGGAGGGCAAACGCGTCGTACTGGTTGATGATTCCATCATCCGCGGCACCACCAGCCGGAAAATTGTGCGCCTGGTGCGAGAGGCTGGCGCGCGTGAAGTCCACTTTCGGATCAGTTGCCCGCCTACGGTTTCACCCTGTTATTACGGGGTCGACACGCCAACAAAAAAAGAACTGATTGCATCCAACCACAGTGTGGAAGAGATCCGCGAATACGTGGGCGCCGACTCGCTGGGCTACCTTTCAATGGAAGGCCTCCGTGATGCGGTTGGGAACGACAAGGAAAGTTACTGCCTGGCCTGTTATACGGCCAGCTATCCCACGGCCATCCAGGAGCCGCTGATCGCCTTGCGAAACCGGGACTAACGTTTATGGAACCTTCCGAGAAGCTACAAACCGAGGAACCGCAGCGGGATTCCACCGAGC
>JAJYJL010000037.1 GCA_021789565.1 Acidobacteriota bacterium | reverse complement strand
CCGGGCGGGAAAATGTATTCCTTTTGCGCGATGTATTCCTTGAGGATATCGTTCTGGAGGGTGCCGGAAATCTGCTTCCAGTCGGCGCCGGTTTTCTCCGCCGCCACCAGGTACATGGCCCAGACCATGGCGGCCGGGGAATTGATGGTCATCGAGGTGGTGACACGCTGCAGCGGGAGGCCCGCCAGCAGCGTCTCCATGTCGTCGAGCGATGAAACTGCAACCCCGCACTTGCCCACCTCGCCTTCGGCCAGCGCGTGGTCGGAGTCATAGCCCATCAAGGTAGGCAAGTCAAAGGCGATGGAAAGGCCCGTCTGGCCCTGTTTCAACAGGTAATGCAGGCGCTGGTTGGTGTCTTCCGGGCTGCCAAAGCCGGAAAACTGCCGCATCGTCCACAGCTTGCCGCGGTACATGGCCGGGTGAATTCCCCGCGTGTAGGGATATTCTCCCGGATCTCCCAGGTCGCGCCCGTAGCTGAAATCCTTGAGATCGTCTTCGCTGTAAAGGGGATGAACAGGAACGCCCGAAAGGGTGGTGAACTTTGCCTGGCGCTCCGTTTGGGTGCCGGCCTTTCGCTCACCCGGATTGGTTGTATTCCCCATTGCAGTTGATTACCGCTTTCTGGCCCTATCTTATTCTGGCGGCGAAGTTAAAGTCAAACCAGCGCCTTCCAGCGGGGACTGCAGACCCTCTTGTGTCCGTATCAGCGGGCTATAGCGGAGGATTTGCATTGCCGGATGGCGGGAAAATTTGCTTCTATTCCCTGGAAATCAACAGGCGGGGCAAGAATCGTCTGGACTGAACCTGCGAAGCTTGGCAGAATAGAAATCGATTGGTTGCGCGCGGGAATACTTCAGACATCTGCTTCGCGTTGCACATCCCACGCTGTCGGGGCGTGGCGCAGCCTGGTAGCGCGCTTGCCTTGGGCGCAAGAGGTCCGCGGTTCGAATCCGCGCGCCCCGACCACTTTCAAAATTCACTTCAAACTTTTCAACGGGCAACCGTAGTACAACAGTGGCTAAGTGCGATAAGTCACGGCCCGATGTGATCAGGGTCACAGCTTTAAAGTGATTGTGCCGATAAATTAAGCGCGTTTCAACGTAGCACACGAACACATACTTGATTTGGACGGCATCACTTGATTGATGGGTCTGAAGGGTTTCTGGATAAAGAGGTTCGCGATTTTGTCCGGCAGGGTCACTTTCGGGCTGTTTCGAGCGCTTCGCGTAAGGCCAGATCGTACTGGGTGCGCCAATCTTCCGTTTCTGGACACCCGTCAGAACTCAGGTCGTGAAAACCTGCCAGCCGGGCAGCAGACCGGTCGGTCCGGGGTTGGTGTGTGTTATGAAGCGAAAGTGAATTTTATCGGGAGGTAGGCCATGTTCAAATGCTCCTACCTGCTAGCTTTTATGTTCATGATGGCGGCAGCCTTCAGTTCGGCGGTTGCGGCGCAAATGCCCGAGAGCGCCGAGTACTGCGGCAACTGCCACCGGGCCATCGAAGAGGGCTGGAAGCAATCCGTCCATTCACAAGCCATGGAGAGCCGGCTGTTCCAGGACGCTTTACAGATGGCCAATGCCGATCTCGGACCACAGGCGCGTGCCGTTTGCCTGGGCTGCCATGCTCCGACCATTGCGGCGACCGGCGACCTGGAGCTTGTGCGCAAGGTAACCTGGGAAGGCATCACTTGTGACTACTGCCATTCGATCCGAAGTGTGAACATGAGTGGAGTCAATCCCAAGGCTGTAGTGGTTTACAACAACGTGAAGGAGGGGCCGTGGAAAGGGATCACCTCGCCTGCGCACGGCACCGCTTACTCACCCGTGCACACCTCGTCGGTCCTTTGCGCGACCTGCCATCAGTACAAGAACTCGCTGGGATTTCCGGTGCTCACCACCTACAGCGAGTGGAAGAACGGCCCTTACCCCGCAGAGCACAAAGGGTGCCAATCATGCCATATGTATCGTGTGGAGGGCGCGGTTGTCGATCCAAGGGTGAAGATGACGCCGAATGCAGGCATCAACCTGCATGAAATGCCCGGCAGCCACTCGCTGACACAGTTGAACAAGGCCATCCGCGGCAAACTCGCCGTATCGCACGACGGTGGACAGCTCCAGGTGGAAGTGGATGTCACCAATCAGGGGGCCGGGCATATGGTGCCCACGGGCTCGCCGCTGCGGAAACTGATCCTGGAGGTCAGCGCTTTTCCTTTTGGAGGCACGCCGCTGCACCAGAAGAGGGTCTTCACGCGTGTGGTAGCAGACCAGCATGGCAGGATCCTCAACCGCGAGGACCTGGTTTTTATGAGGGCGGCAAAAGTGGTTTCAGACACCCGCCTGGCTCCGGGAAAGACGAAGAAAGAGTCTTTCACCTTTAAAGTACCGCAGGGCATCCGTTCGACGGTGCAGGCGGACTTTTATTACTTCTATTCGCCGTCGGCCGCAACCAAAGCGCAGCAGGAAGTGAAATTCCTCAGCTTCACGCAGTTTGTGCAGTAAAGCCCCGGCTGGGTTTGTGTAACAGGGCGAGTACGCTATTGAGTCAAAAATGACTGCTAAGAACTTGAGGCATGAACGGAGGAGAGAATCGCATGACGGCTGATCCCAACCCCGGAAAATCCGCATCGGGCCCGGAGGATGCAAAGTTCGACTCAGGCCGGCGCTGGGTAAACCTGATTCTGGGCGCTGGAGTGCTGGGCACCATTGTTTCCTTCATCTACCCGGCCATCCGGTACGTGATACCCCCACCGGTCGGCGAATCGACCAACCTTTCGGTGGTAGCGGCAAAGGTGGGAGAACTTAAGGAGAATGCGGCAAAGGTTTTCAAATTCGGGTCAACGCCTGCCATTCTGATACGAACTGCTGACGGAAATTACCGGGCGTTTACCGCCGTATGCACCCACCTGGGTTGTACAGTGCAATACCGATCGGACCTGCACGAAATCTGGTGTCCGTGCCATAACGGCATGTACGATCTGCAAGGCCGAAACATCAGCGGTCCGCCGCCGCGGCCGCTGGCACAATATCAAGTTCATATCCAAGGCGAAGACATCGTCGTTGTTCGGAACGCATAACTATGGCTGACCTTAAACGTCGCACAATAGAGTGGCTTAACGAGCGCCTCGGCGGAGAGGACCTCGAGGCGTTCCTCCGTCACAAGCGAGTGCCGATCCATCGCCACACCATCTGGTATTACCTGGGTGGGATGGCGCTCTTTCTCTTCATCATCCAGGTGCTCACTGGCATCCTGCTGCTGATGTATTACCGGCCGACCGCCACGGGCGCTTTCGAAAGCGTCCAGTTCATCATGACCCAGGTCAAGTTCGGATGGCTGATCCGTTCCATCCACAGTTGGTCCGCCAACCTGATGATTCTTATCGTCTTCATCCACATGTTCAGCGTCTTTTTCATGAAGGCATACCGGAAGCCACGCGAATTGACATGGGTTAGCGGCATGTTGCTTTTCTTCATCGTGCTGGCGTTTGGATTTTCCGGATATCTCCTTCCCTGGAACACGCTGGCATTCTTCGCCACCAAAGTGGGCACGGACATGGCAGGCTTTGTGCCCCTCATCGGCAATTGGATCAAAGTGTTCCTGCGGGGCGGCAATGAAGTCACCGGGGCCACGCTGACACGCTTCTTCGGTTTCCACGTAGCGGTGTTGCCAGGGATCGCCACCCTGCTTCTCGCTCTGCACCTGCTGTTGGTCCAAAAGCTGGGAATGAGCGTTCCTCCGGGGGTGGAACAGAAGATCAAGGAAGGGAAGGAACCCGAGCGTTCCATGCCGTTTTTCCCGAACTTTCTGCTTCGGGACATGATGGGATGGTACGGTGCCCTCGGCGTCCTGGGAGCGCTGGCCGCCATCTTTCCCTGGGAGCTTGGAACGAAGGCCAATCCATTTGCATCCGCGCCGGCCGGGATTCATCCGGAGTGGTACTTCCTTTTCATGTTTCAGACCCTGAAATATCTGCCGTCAAAAGTCTTCTTCATGGACGGCGAGCTTCTCGGCCTGATGCTGTTCGGCCTGGCAGGAGCCCTCTGGCTGGTCATTCCGTTCCTTGACCGCAAAGCGCGATTCGGGCGCGGCACGCGTTTCTTTACGGGCCTTGGGGTATTCGCTCTCGGATACATCATTGTGCTCTCTTGTCTGGCCATTTTTTAGGTTCAATGAAAGGCATCTTGCCTTTGCGATGCGGATTATGAAAAGACCTCCAATCAGCAGCTCACGGATAATCGGTTGTGCCATCGGGGTGGTCATAATGCTTTGTGGCCTGAGCCTCCTGTCGGCTGCGCCGCCAAAAGATTCGTGCGTGGCGTGCCACTCTAACCTTCCGGGCAACTTCGGCAAGCCCGCCAAGTTGTTTTCAGAAGACATTCACCACCAGCAGGGTCTGGGTTGCGCAGACTGTCACGGTGGGGACCCCAATGATGCTTCAATGAATGCGATGAGTCCGGCCAAGGGTTTCCGCGGCGCTCCGAACAAGGCGCAGATTCCGGCATTCTGCGGCCGCTGCCACTCCGATCCTAACTACATGAGGAAGTTCAACCCCAGCCTTCGCACCGACCAGGTGAGCGAATACTTCACCAGCGTGCACGGCAAGCGGCTGAAGCAGGGAGATGCCAAAGTGGCTGTGTGCGTGGATTGCCATAGCGTCCATGACATCCGTGCGGTAACTGACACGCGCGCACCTGTGTATCCCACCCACGTGGCCGAAACCTGCGCGCGCTGCCATGCTGACGCGAATTACATGAAGGGCTACAATATCCCGACCAACCAGTACGAACTCTATAAGAAGAGCGTTCACGCCGCGGCGATGGAAAATGGAGATATCTCCGCACCCACCTGCACCACCTGCCACGGCAACCACGGGGCTACCCCTCCGGGAGTGAGCTCGGTGGCTAACGTGTGTGGAACGTGCCACGCCATGAACCAGCAATTGTTTGAAAAGAGCCCCCACGGTCCCGCTTTCGCCAAAATGGGCCTTCCCGGTTGCGTGCAGTGCCACTCCAATCATGAAATCCTCGCGCCCAAGGACAGTTGGGTGGGTACTGGCCCGAAAGCAATTTGCGTGACCTGCCACGTGGGGGGTGACAATGGGTACAAGACGGCGCAGGAAATTTCAGCGGGCCTTGACAAGCTGAAGGCAACTTACCTGAAGGCTGACGATGTATTAAACAACGCGGAGAAGTCCGGCATGGAGGTCTCGAGCGCCAGGCTGGAAATGACCAACGCCCGCAGCGACCTGATCAAAGCCCGCGTCACCGTCCATACCTTCAATGCCGCCGACGTTCTGAAGATGACCAGTCAGGGCACTGAAACTGCTCAGAAGGCGTACGAAGCCGGAGTAGGAGCTCTGAAGGAGCGCGATTACCGCAGAAAAGGACTGGCCATTGCTCTGATCGCAATCGTGATCGCCATCTCGGGCCTGTACTTCAAGATCCGCCAGATGGAACGCGGCTAGCAGGCGTTGTCTGGAACTGCTATCCTGCCCAACAACTGAATCTGCAGCGTGGCGCGTGGGTCTGGCAAGTTTGAGCCGGGCCTGCGCGCCTTCTTTCTTGACGCCCATCGTGCATCCCCTTATGATGAGGTGTTTTAAGCGCACCTGCATAACACCAATAGCAGGACGGTCCGGAAGGGAATTCAGGAATGGTCGGACTTCATGAACTCGCGACACCTCGTGTCAGGCCTCGGTTGCACCCTCAATTTGCGCCCGCTGTGCTTGCAAACCACGCCTATCTCAAGAACGTGAAAGAGTCGGGGAAAGCGGTTCCCCTGGTGATTGGCCTGGAGCGCGGCGACGGCTCGATCTCTGTTTACCGGACGCAGGCGTTTGACGAAACGCACCCTTCGGCCCCCTTGAACCTTCGCTATGCAGAGCGGACGCTCAAGATGCTGCTCTGGCAGCGTGGAGGGTGGCGCGTGATCGTAGGCGGCCCCAGGAGCATTGGCCAGCATCTCCGGCAGGTTTATTCTTCCGCCGGAGTTCGCGCGTTCGATGCCGAGTTTATGGGCGGCGTTTACGAGCATCCCTTTACGGTTGAGATTACCTCGCCGGACAAGGTTCCCGGCGCTTCCGAAGGCTCCTTGCAGATCGGCAGGCACCTGGACGGCTGCCGCATTGGCTTTGACCTGGGGGCGACAGACCGTAAGGTGGCGGCGGTAATCGACGGCAAGTCTGTGTTCAGCGAGGAAATCGTTTGGGATCCCCGCAACTCCACGGATCCGGCCTACCACTTTAAAGAGATCATGGCCGGTCTGAAGTCAGCGGCAAGCCACATGCCTCGGGTGGACGCGATTGGCGGGAGTTCGGCGGGCGTTTACATCAACAACCGTCCCCGCGTCGCGTCATTGTTTCGGGGCATCCCAAAGGATTTGTTTGAAACAAAAACAACCCGCCTCTTTATTGATTTGCAGGAGGCCTGGGGAGGTATTCCGTTTGTGGTTGTGAACGATGGCGAGGTTACGGCGCTGGCGGGATCCATGTCCTTGAACGACGATGCAGTGCTCGGGATCGCGCTCGGGTCCAGCCAGGCAGGCGGTTACGTGACGCCGACCGGTGGAATCAGCACGTGGCTCGACGAGCTTGCCTTTGTGCCCGTGGATTACGACCCCGCAGCGCCTGTGGACGAGTGGTCCGGCGACCCCGGTGTTGGCGCCCAGTACTTCTCCCAGCAGGCAGTCTTCCGGCTGGCGCCCGTTTCGGGCATTCAACTGGACCCAAAGATGGGGCCGGCAGATCAACTGAGGGCCGTCCAGTCCCTGCTGAGCAACGGCGACGAACGCGCACGGGCAATTTTTGAGACTATCGGGATCTATGTCGGGTATGGTGTGGCGCATTACGCCGATTTCTATGAACTTCGGCACGTTCTGATCCTCGGCCGCGTGACATCCGGCGACGGCGGAAACATCGTCCTGAACAAGGCGCAGGAAGTTTTGCGGGCGGAATTCCCCGAACTGGCGGAAAAGATTGAACTCCATCTGCCGGATGAAAAAACTCGGAGAGTTGGGCAGGCCGTCGCGGCGGCAAGTCTGCCTGCAACCCATTGAAGTCAGGAGGAAGTGATGAAATTCCATAATCCCGGATCAGAAGTTTACGTGCCGGACGGAACGCCCGCGGAGCAGGCACTGGCACGCTCAACCCATATGGCCATTGGCGCTCACCAGGACGACCTTGAAATCATGGCTTACCATGGGATTCTGGAGTGCTTTGGCAAACCGGACAAGCACTTTACCGGCGTCACGGTGACCAACGGCGCGGGTAGCCCGCGAGATGACCTTTACGCCAGCTATTCCGACGAGGACATGCAAAAGGTACGGCGTGTTGAACAACGCAAGGCCGCCTACGTGGGAGAATATTCGGCGCAGGTCTTTCTCGATTACACGAGCGGAGCGGTCAAGGACAAAAACAACGCCGATGTGGTGGCTGACCTTAAGAAACTTCTTGAAGCTACAAAGCCTAAGACTGTTTATACGCATAATTTAGCTGACAAGCATGATACGCACGTCGGCGTCACACTGCGCCTCATCCAAGCCATCCGTGGCATGGATGCCGGTTCACGTCCCGAGAAACTCTACGGGTGCGAAGTCTGGCGAAACCTCGATTGGCTGAATGATAATGACAAGGTTGTGTTCGACGTAAGCGCGCATGAAAACCTGGCCACGTCGCTGGTGGGCATTTTTGATTCGCAGATTTGCGGGGGCAAAAGGTATGACCTTGCGACGGCCGGACGGCGCAGAGCCAACGCAACCTATTTTGCGTCGCATGCTACAGATGTGGCAACTTCAGTGATCTTCGGTGTTGATTTAACACCTCTCATTAAGGACGACCAACTGAATCCGGCCACCTACATCAACGGTTTCATCGACCGCTTTGCGCAGGATGTCTCAGCACGCGTTACGAAATTCAACTAACATTTTTCGCTGCCGAGCCTTCCCCCGCGCATGCCCACAGGCATACATGTCGCTTAATCAAAAAACGAAAGGGCCCATTTCCCATCAGCCTGGATGAGTGGCCCCTCTCGCCTCTCAGTGCTGATTCTTAGCAGGGTCCGGTTCAGGCTTTATTTTGCCGGGACGATGTTCTGGTTTACCCGAAAGAAGTTTGTCGGGTCGTACTTTTTCTTAATCTCCGCCAGGCGTTTGTAGTTGTCGCGGAAAGATGCCTGAACACGCTCCTCGCCTTCCTCCATCATAAAGTTCACATAGGCCCCGCCTGACGAATACGGGTGGATGGCGTCAAAGTACTCCCTGCACCACTTCGTAATCTTGTCACGATTTGCAGGGGCCGGGTCTACGCCGACAATAACGCCGGCCCAATTCGCGTCGCGATAACTGAATGCCGTGTCATTGCTCTTTACACGGTGGGCCGCGCCATCGATGGGATAAAGGTGCATCGTAGAATGCATCGTGGGCAGTTTGGCGCCGTGCTCAGCGTGCACTGCCACCGCCGCATCACTAATTTCGTTAAAGAAATCCGCGCGCCAGTACCACTGGAGACCGGACGGATATAATCCGTCAAATAGGCTCTGGACCATGGGGAAGGGTACTGGCCCCACATGGTCGAGCACCGGCTTGCCAACCGACCTCATGGGCCGGGTGCCCTTCTCCGCCGCATCAGGCGCTGCCGTACAGCACCACATAACGCCGCAAACTTTCTGGTTGTGCAGATTTTCAGGGAACATTGGGACGGGCGGAATGGTCAGGAAGGCAAAAAAGCCATTCACGTCTTCCGGGGCCTGAACAATAAACTCACGATAGGCTTTCAGGATTTGTTCTGTCTGATCCAGCGGCCAGAAGGTCGGACCGGCATGAACCATATCGACAGGGTTCAGGCGAAATAAGAAGGAGGTTACGACTCCGAAATTTCCTCCACCGCCGCGGACAGCCCAGAAAAGGTCCGGGTTCTCCTTCTCATCGGCGGTAACGAAGCGACCATCCGCTAGGATCATGTCCACAGAAAGCAGGTTGTCAATGGTCAGGCCGTACCTGCGGGAGAGGTGGCCAATCCCCCCGCCAAGGGTCAGCCCCGCAACCCCTGTCGTGGAAATAATACCGCTGGGCACTGCCATGCCAAATGCGTGTGCAGCGTGGTCAACGTCACCCCATACGCAGCCGGGCGCAACGCGGGCGGTCTTAGCTTTGAGGTCCACGCGCACGTTTTTCATCCGCGACAGGTCAATGACCAGGCCATCGTTGCAGACTCCCAGGCCGCCGGCGTTATGGCCTCCGCCTCGAATGGATGTCAGCAGATTGTTTGCGCGGCCGAATTTAACCGCCGCGATAATGTCGGCAACGTCCACACAACGGGCAATCATGGCCGGACGCTTATCAATCATCCCGTTGTAAACTTTACGGGCGGTGTCGTACCCAGAATCAGCAGGCTGGATGACCTCGCCACGAAGACCTTCTTGAAGCTTGGCAATGGTTCCGGAGTTCATAGGTTTCTCCTTGATAGGCAGTAGAATTTATGGAGTCCAAGGACCAGGCGATAAGGGCGTCTCGGTATGAAAAAGAGAGTGTGCTCGAAGATGTACAAATTGAATTGTCGATTGTGTTTTGTAACGGACATTTATAAGCCCAGCCAAAATAAATTTGGTCATGCGCATTACGCAGGATGTTCCTTGGGTGACCTGCCATTTTCCAGTTTGTAAACCTGATAGAATGACGGCAGGTCCGTTGTTTGAACCAGCCCCACCAACCCCAGTATGATGCAATGTTGCATCTTTTCATCTTCCAGCGCAAGTCCCACTCAAAATTTGTCGGTTCAGTGATGAATTTAACTTTTTCACTGAGCCAGGTGCGTCGGTGCAGAAAAGTGGCGTGTAAGAAGAACAGCTTCAAACCTGATGCTTCTGGAGAATGTCTTCAATCTCGTCCATGGTGAATTTGTTAAGTTGAGTTACCTTGGCATCAGAGCGAAATTGCGGGGGAATGATGGCGCGAGCCTCGGTTTTGTCATTTACGTCAGCGATGATCCAGGCCTTGTGCTCGCCATCCATGCATCCCCAGTCCGCATGGCTCAAAAAGTGTGACCCGGTGTTGAGGAAGATCTGAACAACACGTGCGCAGGCTTTTACTTCAGGCGAATGCGGAACTTCGATCAAGAACATTGCCATAAATTACCCTCCTTTTTCTCCAATTCCGTCGATGTGGCTTTGTGATCCCTAGGTGCCAGTCGCTTTAAAACACGCAGGGGTGCAGACTTCCATCTCCTTAAACGCGAATGATCTCCCCCTTCAGAGAGTAAAGGACGGCAATCACCTCGTTCCTCTCCTGGGAACCGACTCCATGTTTTTCCATGGCTCTTATGATATCGTCCATGGTAGCCAGGTATTCCTGCTCACTGATGTTCATTCCTGTATGTGCAGTCCGCATATCACGCCCTGTATAAGTCTCCGGCCCGCCTGTGCCCGCGCAGAAGAACTCGAAGGCAAACTGCTTGAGCTTGGGGACGTCATGGTTCTGAAAGCGCGGGGCTATAATGGGATTCACAAGGTGAAACTCAACAATGTCGTTCGCAATCGCCTGGATGCGCTCCGCGCCTCCCAGACGCTCGTATAATGATTTGCTCATTCGTTGGCTCCTTTCCATCATTCCGATGCCATCTTTAATGCGTACATCACCAGCACGAATCCCCCGGTAAAACCATCAGGAAAGACCAGATCGTAAGGTCTCTGTGGCCCACCAGCATTTCTCCTCGATGATGCCGATGCCGCAGGAGGTAGTACGTTCCGAGGAAAGAGGCAAAGGGTCCACATCCACAACCGCCAGCGCATCGTGTTTTCCCACGTATTTGGGATTCAATAGTGCCAGATAGTCGAGCTTTTCTGCCGGCACCTCCATCGCCATCCTGGGTGACGGATAGAAAGTGGGATCGGGTCTCCACTGTGTCATGCGTTGGCCCGCCAGATTTTTTGCTCAAAGCCCCATTGACGTCTGTTAGAATATGCGTTATCTGCAGTCAGGAAATGGTACTCACATACACGGCCAGTTAAACTTTTGGGGCGGCGGTGCGTCTTTTAAAAAACCTGGACTTTTTCTTAATTATTTGTTGACCGATTATGGCTAAGCAAAATAAGGTTTTTGAATTCGGTCCGTTCCGGCTGGAAGTTCGCGAAAGGCGCTTGACGCGGGATGGCCATGCCGTACCTTTACGCGGAAGAGTGTTTGACACGCTCTACGCCATTATCAGCCGGCACGGTTGCCTGGTAACCAAAGATGAACTAATGGCCGCCGTCTGGCCCGACAGCGTCGTCGAAGAAACCAACCTTAACCACAATATCTGTGTCCTCCGCCGAGCCCTGGGTGAAAAGGCTACCGGCCAGAAGTACGTCGAAACTGTTCCCCGCCAAGGCTATCGGTTTGTTGCAGAAGTCAAAGAACTGGACAACCCGGATGCGCGATCTTTCGCCCACGGCTGGAAGATTGGCGAACCGGAGGCGGGCGCTCGCGGATCACTGCCGGCAACGGCTCCTTCGCCCTCGGATTCAGCCTCCCGTCAGCAACCACCCTACGGAAAGAAGCCTTTGCCTCCAGCCTCCAACCGCGCTGATAGTCCGCCCCAGCGGATGATTTTCTTGCTGGTTGTTTCAGTCTTGTTCGTCGCCGGCTATATCGGTATTGAACAACTTGACTTTAAACGAGGTTCTTCGTATTCGAGGCTCATGCTGGCGGTGCTGCCGTTCGAAAACTTGACAGGTGATTCAAGCCAGAAATACATTGCAGACGGATTCAGACATGAGATCGTCTCACAATTGGCCCGGTGGAATATTGCCAGGATCGGGGTCATCGCCCATACCTCCAACAAAGTTTACCAGGTGGCAGACAAGTCCATCGCCGAATTCGGCCGGGAGTTGGGGGTGAATTATATAGTTGAAGGCAGTGTGCGCCGCTACAGGGATCGTTACAGGATTACAGTCATGTTGATTCGCGTGGATAACCAGGCGTACGTATGGGCGGCAAATTACAGCAGCGCATTGGGTGAGGCAACGGCTATGCAGATCGAGATTGCCAGAGTGGTAGTCAACCAAATTGGCAGAAGCATCGGCGTTGAAACCGATGGCAACGACCTGATTGGCTCTCCTCAAAGCCGGGACACATTGTCGCTCTGCTCGAGGCAGAGTGCCCGCCTGGCGAGGCCAGCAGAACACCCTTCAGCCCTTGCCCGTCCGGCGACGTTCGAAAGATAGTCCATTCAGCGCGAGCGACTTTTCCCTGCATCATGACGTCCGTCTTTCGATCGCACAGCCGGTGTGCCGCAGAATCGTATTTTCCCCTAATACCTTGAACATGTGCTGTCGGCTAATTCAAACGCAACAAAATTGTAGTGTTACGCCGGCTTGAGCTCCGAGGTTCAATGCGAGCAACGCGTCGCCTTGAGCGAAATTGAACAAACGCGAAACGGGCACTGACGCGTTGCAGGAGCTTCCGGAGCAGGGACCGGCCACCGCAGGCGTTTGCTCTGCCTGACCCGCAGGAAATCAGCAAAGGCGGCGATCAGAAATTCAAGCAGCGTATTGCAGAATATTCCGTAGCTGACAGCAGCGCCGGCCTTCTTGGCATCAGCCAGCGTTGCATAGTGCTTCCCGGATAGATTGATGAAGAAGTTTGAGAAATCGAAGATGAAGGGTGCAATAAAAAGGATTTAAGGAAGAGTCGTAAGGGCCTGCATTGCGGTTAGAAAGATGTCACCAGCGAATCGGCTTCAGGGCGGGGAGGGCCTGCTGCTACTGACTGTCGTCTTTCATAGCTGGCAGGGCTGATGCTACGCGCGCCTCAGCAGTACCGGCCGTTGAATCGGCCGTTGGCTGCCGGTAAAAGAAAAACGCCACAAACGACCCGACTGAGGTTGCAACCAGCAGGAAAAAAATAAACGAGATCACAACCCCCAGCGTCGTACCGTGTACGGATTGTGCACCGGCTGCTCTCCCAATTCCATAGGCAACAAATGCCGCAACAAAAAGCATAAGCGCATAGACCGGAACATTCAGCTTTCCGCGCCATGCAGCAGAAGGGATGACCACCACAACCACCAGACAGGAAAGCGCAAGTGGCACGATCACTCCGACGTTAACTGCCAGCAGGGCAGGAGAAAATAAAATGACAAACAAAGAAATCGTCAACATGAGCCAGTCGCTCCACACTGGGCCGAGTTGGTCATCACTCATATGCTACGGGCTGGACTCAATGAAGTCAACTCTCGAAACCGCAGGCCAACGAATAAAATCATTTCCCTACAAACGGCAACTGCTCATACCATCGCGCATCCTGAAATTCCGCTACGGCAGGATGTGCATCCCATCGGGTCAAAAACTCTCCGCCTCTTCAATAACCTCTTGGGTTTCAGAATGGCCAACGAATGGCATATCGGCCAACTGCTCCAGGACTTCCAGTCCGGCCTCGCTGGGAAGTGCCCCGCCATGCGTCTGCGCCCATACCACCCGGCAAAATGCAAACGGATTTTCCTTCCCTTCAAGGAAAACGTGCACCAACCTCCCAGGAATCAAAGGAGGGCCTGTCCCAACCCTGACACCTCCCTTCGAAATATTAATTACGCCCGCAGGCGCCTTAACGCTGCCTGCCTTACCCGTCCATTGCAGGTCAACAGGAAATTGCACATAGTTGCGAACGAAACGCCGTTCCATAACGACCTCCCCGCCTCGCCAGTCCTTGGCTATTTTATCGGCCTGGTCATCCGCGAACTTGAACACCGCATACGGAATGCTCAATTTACCAAGCTGAGCGCCAGCAGAAAATACGCCGCAAAAGGGAAGGGACGCTATCGATTCGGTATCCTCGGGTGTGCCTCTTTGCCGGTTAACTCCGGCTCCATCACCAGCCGTGCAGGCGAGAAGGCGATCGACCTGGCCGGTTTCCACAGCCACGTCTGATAACAAACGCGGGGGCGATGGTAGGTTAACATAACTTCTTTTGCACAGCTTCCTTCTTTTTATCCACAGGGTAGCTGGATCAGGGCAGGATTTTCCCCTCAGCCATCGTCTTCTGGCTTTTCGAAGGCTGCCGTTCGGGCCGGGGCGCAGGTCTCCGGTGGGCTGGATTGCCAATTATGAGGAGGATTGCTTACAGCAGGGGAACCCGCAATTTCATTTCCGCCTGGCCTTTCCTATCTGTCAGGCATGTATTAAGAGGAGTGGGTTTACGGCTATTCTTACGAAGGGTTGTACTAAGATGGCGCTCCTGAATTGCCTTGCCGACCTGGTGGATGCCTGCAACAGTCCGGACCGCCTGCCTTTTTGCAGATGCTTTCGGGATCCGCTCCATTTCGTGGGAGGGTGGAGCGGTTGAAATCTTCTTTCGGAACGATATGGGCTTGTGCTAACGTAGATTGTTTGCCGGTACGTCGGCACGGCAATCTGCAATGCCCCTTATCGAAACAGAGGCCATCGTTCTTCGGACCCAGCGGTTGGGGGAGGCAGACAAGATTGTTTCGCTGTTCACCAGGCAACTGGGCCGCGTCCGCGCGGTGGCAAAGGGCGCGTTCAGCCGCAGAGGGCGGTATGGGTCTGCGCTTGAGCCCTTGAGTTACATCCGGGTGTGGGTCTACGACCGGGAGAACCGGGACCTGCAGCGGTTAGGCTCGGCTGAGATTGTTGAGTCGTTTTTCGAGATGCAGCGTGATTTCCGCATGCAGCTTGCCGCTCAGTACCTTGCGGAAGTCACAGACCGTTTTCTGCCGGACCGGGAAATGAACGAGCGTGTTTTCCGGCTGCTTCTGGCCGTATTGAGGGCCTTCAAGCGATTTGACGAGGCCAACCGGCCGCTCGTGTTTTTTAACTATTGGCTCCTGCGCCTTGGAGGTTTTCTGCCTGATCTGAGCAGGTGCATGGCATGCCAGAGGGCGTTTTCAGAAGAGGATGGTTTTTATGACCCGGTGACTGTCGCCCTGGTATGTTCCAGGTGCCGCAGCGGAGGGCTGAGCGAGCGGATTTCAGCAAGCGCCTTGAAGTTGATTCCGGTGTTTCGCACGGCCCGCATTGAGCAATGGATTGAAAAGGAGGCGGCGGCCCCGGGCACCCGTGAATTGCGCCGACTGCTGGAACAGATCATCGAGGCGCATCTGGAAAAGAAGCTGAAAACGCGGGCTATGCTGGCGGAAGAAATTTAGGCATGAACAATTGGCGGCCAGGGAATTCTGGATCCGCGGGAGACTATGGCGCATAAAGCAGTGGGCAACCAAGGAACGGAGAAGGGTTTGACCTTCCAGGACATGGTCAGCCGGCTCACCAACTTCTGGGCGAAGCAAGGGGCTGTGGTGGCGCTTCCTTACGATCTGGAGGTTGGGGCAGGGACCATGTGTCCGGAGACATTCTTCCGTGTTCTCGGCCCACAACCATGGAACGTGGCATACGTCCAGCCTTCCAGGCGGCCTGCCGACGGCCGGTACGGAGAAAATCCAAACCGCCTGATCAAACATACGCAATTGCAGGTGATCCTGAAACCGCCGCCCACGAACGTTCAGGATATCTACCTGCGCAGCCTCGGGGACATCGGAATCGATTTTCACAATCACGACATCCGGTTTGAGGAGGATAACTGGGAGGCCCCTACGCTCGGCGCCTGGGGAATTGGCTGGCAAGTCATGCTGGATGGACTTGAAATTACGCAGTTCACGTATTTCCAGCAGTCGGGCGGAGTCGACCTGGATCCTATCTCAGTTGAGCTTACCTACGGACTTGAAAGGATTGCAGCGTTTCTACAGAATGTTAATAATGTATATGAAGTAATGTGGAATAAGTATGTGAAATACCATGACATCAGGCATCGCGAGGAATTTGAACTTTCTCTCTATGACTTTGAGTTTGCCTCACCCGAATCAACCCGCCAGCTCTTCGAAATTTATGAGGCTGAAGCGGCCCGCTTGCTAAAGGAATACTTTAATACTGATCCCGGCCAAAGGCCCACCCGATTTCCCCTTCGCAAGGTGTATGAGTTCTGCCTGAAGTGCTCGCATCTGTTCAATATCCTTGACGCCCGTGGAGCCATCAGCGTCACTGAACGCGTGGCGCTGATTGCGCGAATCCGAAAGATCGCAACCGAGGTGGCTCAGGTATATCTTGAACAGACTAAACCGGTAGCAGAGGTTGGGTCTGCATGACGGCTGAGCAAAAACAAGCGACAGAACCACTGCTCCTTGAGGTGGGGGTGGAGGAAATTCCGGCGCGCTTCCTTGCGGGCGCAGAGCGAAATCTGGGCGAGCGCCTGAGCGAAACTCTGCTGAGGCTGCGGCTGCTTCCGCCTGATGCGCAGCCAGTCAGCACCTTTTCAACCCCCCGAAGGCTTGTGGCGCGAGCGCCGGCGGTGCTGCTTCGCCAAGCCCACGAAGTTGAAGAGGTGATCGGCCCCCCCGTCAAGGTGGCCTTTGACCAGGATGGAAAGCCTACACGAGCAGCCGAGAGCTTTGCGGAAAGAAACTCAGTCCCTGTCAGCCGACTGCTTAAAATTGAGACGCCAAAAGGGTTCTATCTTGGCCTTCGCAAACGGGTGCGAGGGCGGTTTGCCCGTGAAATCCTGGCGGAGTCCCTGCCGGAAATCGTCCTGGGAATCAGCTTTCCCAAAAGCATGTACTGGACCTCAAAAACGGGTCCCAGGTTCATCCGCCCCATCCGTTGGCTGCTGGCGATTCTGGCGGAGGGCGAAAGGGCCCGCATTGTTCCTTTTGAGATTGCCGGCGTACGATCAGGGAAGTCAACCTACGGCCATCGGGTGGCAGGTCTGAAAGCCATTTCGGTAAGGAGTTTTGAGGAATACACAGCCAAGCTCCGCGAGCGACTGGTTGAAATCGATCCTCAGCAGCGGTCGAGAATCATACAGGCAGAAATTAAAGCGATACTTGAGGTGCAGGGCCTTAAGGCCCTTCCGGATGAAGACCTGCACCAGTGGGTCATCAATTCCACGGAATGCCCTCACGCCTTCATGGGCGACTTTGATCAGCGTTTTCTGCACCTGCCTCGAGAAATTCTGGTGACCGTGATGCGCGACCATCAGAAGTATTTCGCAGTTGAGAACGACGCTGGGGCGCTCCTACCGAATTTCATCACCGTCATCAACCTGGGAGAGGATTCGGCAGGACTGATTCGTGCGGGCCACGAACGAGTTCTGACGGCCCGTTTTGCTGATGCCGAGTTCTTCTGGGAAGCGGACCTTCGCGTCCCCCTGGAAGCGCGGCAGGCATTGCTGGAAAAGGTG
>JAJYJL010000036.1 GCA_021789565.1 Acidobacteriota bacterium | reverse complement strand
GCCGCACCCACATCTCGCCCGTGCCATCAGGGTCGCCCCACTCGTCCGTAAGCGCAAATGCTTTAGGAGGTTCTTCTCCGCGTTTCAAAAAGATGGGATGTTTACGCCGGACCAGATAGCGGCAATCCTCGGTCAGCCGCGTATCACCATGCCTCATTTCGTACCAAATGCGCCCTAGAGTATTGTCGGTGAGAAACTCGACGACATAGCGGGGAGTAAAGAATTGGTTGCGGACAGCAAGCTCACGGGAATTGCGAGGCGCTTGGGATTCGTCACGCATTTTCCGCCGCTCTTCCGCATCGTTGTAGTACTGGTAGATCCATCCAATCGTTTCATCTTCGCGCCAGAGATGTGCGAGCACAGGGTCATTTAGCAGCTTGAGCACATCTGCTAGTGCTCGCTCGCTCGGGAACACATGTGACAGAGGCGAGTGGCGGTCAAAAAGCGCGCCCAGGTCGAGTGCAAGCTCGTCAAAGAGATTTTCCAGGAAAATGCGATATGTCGTATACCGCGTGCCAAGCGCTCCCCCGGTCAGCGAATCAAACACTCGAAAACCTTCCGATGCCATGCCGTTGCGGACGCATTCTTGAACGAGGCCGCGCTCTTCACACAACCTCAGTGCCGCCAAACGGTTGAGTATCGTAAACCCAATCTCTCGGACGAGCGGGTCATATGCCGCGGCGCGGCGGTCCTTTTCTGTACCTGTCTGCGATTCAGCGAAGTGATCCAGTAGCTCTCGTAAGTCCTCTGCCTGAACGCGCTGGTCTTCCGTCAGGCCAGTGAGTGGCAACGCCGTCCCGTCCGGCTGCATGCGGAAATTAGACTGCAGTTGCTCAGTAATGTCGCTCTTGAGTCGTTCCCGCGCGGCACTCACCATTTTCTCTAGTGCTGCGCGGGTGGGTTTGTCAAAACTCATAGGTCATTGGTACCTGAGTGATTGTTGGGTATGGAGGCCATAATCCATTTATGTGGAAGTGCAACGCATTCGTCCCCTGAGCGCTTATGGGCTCTCACTATTTGCCCACCTCATCGCGCAGACCCTCGATCTGAATATGCTTGTGGGCACGCAACAGCGCCCGCAGGCGGTTACGCAACGAGCTGAGCCAATCCTCCAATTCCTTCTCCGATGTGATAACCGCGGTTGGACGTAGAGACGCCAGCGGAAGTGTTTCCACCTCGGGTGCCACCTCAATGTCAGGAGGAGGAGAGACTGGCACTCGGCTGACAATCTCATCTTCCAATTGCCTCTGTAACGCGGGCAGACTGCTTCGACGATTCAGCAGCACGGTCAGGTCGCGCACAGGGTCATCTTCGCCGGGCTGAAGCGGAAGCGTGAGCTGCAGTCGGTTCATAATCGCGCTGCGATCTTCTTCCAAGAGGAGGATCCAACTCGGATGCGACTCGAGAGCAACCGCTATTTGGCGCAGAGCCGTTTCGACTTCTCGGCGAATTTCGGCATAGCACGTACCCACACGCTCGTGTGCCGCTCGCACGATTGCACGGACGCTCCCCAATTGTTCATAGAATCGCTCGGATCGCAGCGCTTCGGTCAGTGTGTCCATGTCAGCTGCAGGTAATAGATTCTTGCCTTCGCCCTCGAACAGGGTCTCGACTTCCGACACCCTGCTGCGAAGCAGGTTGGCCGCGCGGATGTCCTCTTCGGCGCCTCCGTCAAGGGCCTTCGCCACCTCACGCGCCCAGCGAATATCTTCCGGGAGAGCCGTTTCCTTCGCACCAAATACGGCGGCGGCGTTCGTCGCATCGCCGCTCAGGGCGCCAGTGAGGGACGCCAGCAGCGACCGTGCCCGCCCCTCTCCTGCCAAGCCTAGCAATCGAAGTAGATTGGGCAACGAAGCGACTTGCTCCTGTAGCGCAGGCAGATACTTGCGGACGGCGCGGCTGATGGCATCTTCCAATGGCATCACGGTTTCGCCAAAAAGCTCTTCCAACCGTCGTGTGGCGCGGTCGAGTGCTTCGGGGTCGGGCGGCGCGTCCCGAAGAGAGACGCCAACGCGATTGAAAGCAAGTGTGTTCTTGCACGCTTCGGCGGCTTTCGGCCCTGCGACCTTGAGCGGTCCCTCCGCCGTGTGGAACTCGACAGTCCCAGAAACAAGGAGCGCGGCAAACAGATAGCGGACGGTGTCTTTGGACCATCCATAAGGCGGATTGGAAAACATATCTTGGATCGCGCTGCCTTGTAGACGCCCCCCGCCCGTTTCGTCTAGTCTGGTCCTAAAGGCGCGCACGGTCTCTGCCAGCGCCGGGTTGTTGATATCGACGCGGGTGGCACCTCCGACCCGTGCTACCAGTCTGAGCGGATCAAGCTCTGGTGTCATGCGGTCCAAGCGGTCCACGCTCAGAAACTTCGCCGCCTGATCGCTGCTCGCTCGAATGGGCGCAAGCCGGTAGTACTCAAAAACAGCGCCGGCAACTTTGGTCAGTATGCCGCGCGCGGCTGCGTCTGTGGTTTCTACGCCCTCGCCGGCCGGCGTCGGGCGACCGCGGAAGATAAAGGTACCTTCAAGCAAGGCCTGCTTGAGCAGTCTTTCTACCTCGTCCCGTCCACGCTCTGCCCGTTTGAGCTCGGCTCGCTTGAATTGCGCTTCATCGCGGTCTGCGGTCCGATCTTCGACTTGCCCGGCGATCTGTTCAGACCGGTAAATCTCGGGGAGTAAGTCCTCCACCGTGTTGCTCTTGCGAGCCAACCATGCAATGGCATTGCGCCAGTCCGCTTGTGCGGCTGTCTCGGTCAACAGCTCCGTTCGGCGCGCCTCCCAGCCGTTGTCATCTACCCATTCCAAACGGAAGACGATATCCTCGCCATCTCCGACGATTAGGGTCTTGCCTGTGCGGACGCCAGCCTTGACCTCTTTGGTATTCTCTAGGCGCGCACTTGGTTGGGGATCAAAGATCTTCTTTCCAAGAATCTCGTTCCGGATTCGGTTCACATCACCAGAAGTGGGCATCATCTCATTGCGTTTCTTTTGGAGAGGACGGACCTTCTCGGAGAGAAAGACATACCCGCCGGCTTTGGGGTCCTCGATCAGTCCGAGCTCCTTTTCGGCTAGCATCTTTCCGAGAGTTTCGCCGACCTGATCGCGCAAGCTCGGGTTGTCAATCGCCGGGTAAAGGAGTGCGGCAATATTCTCGGCAGTACAAGGGAACCCCTCGATATTCTGCAGGACAGCAACAGTCTTGGCAATACGGGCAGCAAGTCTGTTACGGGGGAATGCGACCGCAGTCCGGTCCACGGCACTAACCACATGCGGGAGCACTTTGAGAATGTCGGCGCGCAGAGAATCGTAGAAATCGTCCGCGCAAGCGAGCGAACCTACCTCTCGATCGGCTAGCCGTGTGGCGTCTCTCGGCAAAAGCCGATTCACGTCCACTAGAACATCCTGAATCACTTTGATCGCCGAGCGGAGACCAATACCGCCCGTGGACCGCGCCAACATTCGGATCAGTTCCAGCAGCAAATCAAAATGCTGCGGTAGGAATGGGTAGAACTGCGCAAAAGTATCCGCGTCCGGATCAGACTTGTAGAGTGTGGTACCGGTCAAGCGGGTGTGTGCAATGAGCGCTTGACCGGAGGTACGGAACAAGCCCTTGAGCTGAGCTTCTCCCTCCGGTGTCTTGGTGAGCAGACGCCGGTAAGTGATTTCCTTGATATCGCGGGCATCCAGTTCGATTGGAATGGGGAAGCGAGCGACGAGCTTGTTCAATTCTGGTGAGTTGTACGTTGCCCCTCGAACGATTTCGGCAAGCGTCTGTTGACCTGTGGCGGCCACAAAGACCTTACCCTGCCCGACCTCCTTGAAATCACGCACTAATCCGTCGAGATTGAGAATCAGCTCTTGTCGCGGTGCAACATATTGCCCGGCCTCGTCAATCAGGAACAAGATATTCTGCTTACCGGTTTTGTTCCTGATCAGATCGATCATTTCCTTCGCGCGATCACGCAGGTTGTCTGCCACCTCGAGCTTGGCCCTGCTGAATATCTCGGGCGAGGAAAACTCATGAGGCAGGACGCTGGTAATAACCTGCGCTGCGCGCGCATTTGCAAGGGTCGGGTCGTTGTGTATACTCAGCCAATCCTCTTTCCAGCGTGCTTTGTACTTCTCCTGGAATTCACCATACTTGCCTAGCCGCTCCAAAGTCAATTCCAGCTGAGCGAGCTTGGTCACTTTGGAATAACCGGCCCATTGCAGTACTTTCCAGTACAAGACAGATGAGATGGTGGCCGAGGCATTCTCTGCCAGTTGCTCCGCACCGAGGTCCAGAAAGATGACGGTGGTGGGAGAACGGCCCGCGACGGTACGAAGTAGTGCTTTTACATCTGCGGAATGCAGCCGTTCGGACAAAAGGTCAATAAACGGACGCCCTCCGACGCTCGTGCTCCCATCTAGCGCTAGGCCGAGGTACTTGGTGAAAGAACTCTTGCCCGATCCATAAAAGCCGGAGACCCAGACGCCGACCTCTGTAACCTGTCCCCCCTGCACGGCGCGTTGATAGGTCTCCAGGAATCTACGAAAGTTTGCCTCGACGCTATCGGTTGCTTCGTACTCTTCGATTTCCGCTTGCAGGCGGTCCACGTCCCTCGCCGCATAATCGATCACCTTTTCAATTCGCCGATCAATCTGCCGGCGAGTTGAGAATAGCGAGCGTATCTGGGTCATTCCAGTCCTCCGACTAGCGTGGAGCGATAATTCCCATCTTCGGGATAAAAGCCGAGGAAGTGAAGGCCATATTGGCCGACGCGCCGTCCCGAATAAAAGATCACTGTGGGATGTGGGACGCGACCCGTCAGTGCGCTTTCAATGGCGCGCGTGCGGAAATACGGATGCAGAAGCTCGGCCTCTGTGAGCAGAATCACTGTCTTGTCATTCCCCACCGAGATGCGGTGCGCGACCTCAGACACTAGCGCGTTGTCTTGGGTCAGCACATCGCGAATTGATTGATTCATTTCGTATGGCTCGGCTTCCGGTTCAAGTTCTAGCCAGGCATCCCAGCGCCCCGATCGGTCAATCAACTCGTGCACAATCTCACCAAGCGAGACCCGAACGGGATCAAACCCGTCGTTGTGCAGAGCGCCAACCCACCCTGCCAAGCGCCGTTTTACCGTGAGCATATGCTCGGGCCGGTAGACAAAATAGAAAATGGGATCGCTCTGGGCCGGGTTCAGGGCAGCAGGCTGATGTAATAGCCCCATTAGCTCTTGGAAAGTGCGGTCCAAGACCGAGTCATCCAGAGATGGCATCTATATACGCCTCCATGGAAGTGTAAGACCATGTGATCCGCACAACTGAACCGGCTCGCTGGACGACGAGGCCGGCTATCGGTCCAAGCCCCTCCAATCGCTCTAAGGTATGGATTCGGTCGAGCCCGAACAACCCCCAATCTGGGTGCTCGACCGCCTCAGCATCGGTAATTCCCTGAAAGTGCAACTCGTGCACAAGGTATCCGAGGCCAGCATCTGACATCCGATAATTCACGAGCTCGCGTCGGCTGCCGCCATTCAAGCGGACCAGTCCAAAATCCTCCAGTGCGCCCAACAGACCCCGCGCTATTCGGAGCTGAACGTGGTCTGACCAGGGCTGGTCGATGAGCTTTTTCTCTGCCGCCTCACCCAGAAAACTCAGGGCGTCTTCCAATGTGATATATAGATCACCTCGGCGGACTAGTCCCCAGAACCTCTGAATCGTAAAGTCATAGAGCAGATCATCGGCCCGCGCAGAGTACACGAGCATCATCTCTCTAAACAACGCACCGTTTCCGTGGCCTTCCAGGTAGCGTTTGAGCCAGCGGGCACGGCGATCATCGCCAGCAAGCAGCCGGGGCCGGAACACTCGCAAAACAAGGTCTGATATTCTTTGCGCTGTATGTTTTCCAAGGAGGTCTTCGGTCTGAACACGCGCCAAGAACGCTTTGTCGCTTTCGCCCGGCATCCAGTGCGTCAATAGACTTCGCATCTCCGGAAGCACAGCCGCCCCCCTCGCGAGAGCAACCGTGTAGCGCCTTGGGTGCTTTGCCGTTCTATCGATTGACATTCTTCTGTCGCTGTCCCTCAAAGTACGGAAAAGTCTTGCTATCATTCAGAAAGGCGGCAGAATACAACGACGCCATTCTGACAATTGACTCTTTCTTAGTCATGTCTTGCACTGACCCCACTTTCACAGGGCCCGGTTGAGCTTTTGCTACCTCGCCGCCTGCAAGGGATTTGATGGCGTCGATTAGCTTGGATTTATCGCCAAGCACCGGCTGACTCTCCGCCATTAGTTGGAGGCGATCGTCCGGTGCGATTTCCCGCAGCGCACGATCGATCTCTCGCGGAAGCCGAAAGAGGTGAAAGACATTTCCGACTCCGATGGAAGAATCATGAATGGTGCATGCTGCGATAGAAGAGGAGCGAACCGCGTTCCAAAAGTAGGCGCGGGGATACAGGCGCTGCAGGAAACTGATTCCGGTGGGGGAGAGAAAGTTGCACTTCCACCAATTGTAATGCTTTGACTCGCCCAAGGCCAATACGAAAATCTGTAGCCTCAAAATCGCCTTGAGGTCAACATAGTCTTCCTGGGGCATTTTCACATTTCTCGATTCTTGCTCAATGATGAGCGACCCAAATAGAAAGGCACTCGCCCCATAGCGCAGACGCGCTTAAAGACGAGTGCCGAGGATCGCCGTCGATCAACCCGCTCGCGCGACCTTCGTCACCCGGGGCGACAGGCAATCACACCAAGAATCGGATTGAGAGTGCCGTAGTCCAAGCTAGAAGTCTAGTCCGTAGCCACGGGGCAAAGAGATCAAGCGAACGAGGACAGTATACCACAAGATTATGGAAATCAACAAACGGAAATCAGTTTCACATTGCAGTTGCGACCGCTACCTTGCGCATACCATTGTGCGTGCCGCGCACCATTCGCAGAGATCGGATTTCACCTGCCGAAAGGCGGCGTTTGGTCGAGCGAGGTTAGCCGTGAAAGCCGCCAGTTCATTCTGTAGACGCGTTTCATCTGCCGAAGTACAAGAGACAGAAAGCATTGCTGCAGTCGGAGCATGATAGATCCAGAGTGTTGCCTCAGGTTTGAGCAAGCCATCTTGCTGCGCAGCAAGCGCGTAGAGCCGCAGTTGATCCCCGCAGCGGTCGACCAGCCCTTCGGCAGCGGCATCTGTCTTGAAATCGATCAGCCGGTCGGGCTCGAATCGGTCGGCCACTCCAAAGACCCTGAGGATTCCATCGTCAAATTCCGTGAATAGCGACACTCGCACCTCGACGGCGGCTGCCTCGGGGGGTACGCGGCCAATTTCACTCGCCAGGTACAACTCCAACCATGTCTTCACGGTGTTCGCCTGACTGGCACTCAAATGCGCGGACAACTCGCTTTTGGCCATTCCTAACAACTCATCTGCGGTTGCCTGATGGTATCGCGCATGTGCTGCGACCGCGCGATGGAAAACGGAGCCGAGCAGCCGGCCCGTGCCATGCCCCTCTACCCGCTCTTCCTCTCGCTCAAGGTCCTCTTTCAACCACCCATGGCGAGTGAGGTAGTAATAGCGATAGGCAGCAGGACACTGTTGATACCATCGGAATGCCGTGGGCGAAACATGGAACTCGGGTTTGGCTAGAACAAAGGTGTGTGCTATCGGTCTCGGTGTTTGCTCAGGCCCAGCGGCAGCAGGAGACGGGAGAGGACTCTTCGCCTCTGGTGAGCGATCGAGGGCCACGCCGGGCAGGGGGCTATCCACCTGTCGGTTCCACAGTTCCTCGAAAAAGGTCTCGACTTTTCCGTACCGGTCGTCCTCGCGTTCTTTCCTGTTCGTCGCTGTAATGATCAGTCGCTTCTTGGCACGCGTGCAGGTCACGTACCATAGGCAGCGAGCTTCGTTCTGCGTGCGGCGTTTGCGCTCCTCAAACGCGGGGTGGTCTCCCTCTTCTTTCGGGATCACCAAACCTGAGGTCGGCTCGTGGAACGGCGACTGGCTCTGATTCGGGCGGACCTTTTGGCGCGAATCCGCCGCGATGACCATGGGGAATTCAAGCCCCTTGCTCGCATGCGCCGTGAGGACGCGCACGGCATCTTTTGCCGTATTCAGTTCGGGCGCCTTGGCGCGCGGGTCACCCTCGAGCGTCAACCGTAAGTAGGTGACGAGATCGCGCAAGTATTCGGTGGGATGATCAGACTCGTACACCTGGACAATCGCTTGCAACTTCGTCAGGGCGCGCAGTGCCATCGGGTCAGCCACACTTCCCAAGCCGCTCTGTTGCAGCGCCCAGTCGACAAAAGAGGCCATCGAGACCACCCACTGCTGTTTCTGCGATTCTTGCCAGAAAGCCATGAACTGGCTGACACGCGCGCGAACGACGGTGTCCTGAGTTGCTGCTTCTACTCGGCGGACCAGACCCCACAGTCGCTCGCCTTTTACCCGCACACGTGCCAAGGCCGCGACCTGGTCTTGGCTGAGGCCGACCGCTGGGCTGAGAAGCACGCGCACGAGCGACGGGTCATCGGCTGGATTGAGACAGACATTCAGGAGGTGAATAGCATCCAATACTTCCGGGCGTGTGAAGAAGGCATCTTGCGCTGAGACCTCATATGGAATCCCCGCCTTGCGGAGAGCGGCTGTGTAGGCGTCCAGGTAGGTTCTGGCTCGAACGAGAATAGCGATGTCGCCGAACTTGAAATCCTCTACGGTGACCGCCTGTGCAACCCAGCCGGCGACTGCTATAGCTTCCTCTTCCCGCGTTGGACAGGTTTGAAGGTCGACGATGACTCCCTCAAACTGCTCGTGTTTGGCATAGGGTTTCAACTCGTCTCTGGCATCAAATTCTGGCGCTTCGCCAAACGCATAGCCCGCGATCGCTCGGTTCGCGACGTCGAGAATGGGCTTGAGCGACCGGCGGTTTTCGATGAGCGGCCGGTCGTTACGCTTTCCTCCACACGTCGGGAAATCGGCGATGTTGTCGACGCGTGCCTCGCGCCAGACGTAAATGGCCTGTCGAGGGTCACCAACCACCGTCACATTCGCCATGCCCTCCGCGGCGAGCGCTCGCAAGAGCCGGTCTTGGGCGAAATTGGTGTCCTGGTATTCGTCGACGAGGATGACTTTGAATTGGGTCCGTAGCTCGTCGCGCAGTGCCTGGTCATTTTCCAGGAGTGCGACCGCACCGATAATGAGCCGGTCGAAATCGAGCTGACCCCGTTCCTCTAGTTCCTTCCGGTAGGCGGCATACAGCCAGTGCACGAGCGGCACAAGCGTGCGATGCGCCTCCGATTCCGTCTCTTTATCGACAACCTCATGCTTGAAATCCTCTAGGGCGATTCCCTGATTCAGCAGCTGATCCATGATCTCTTGCGCCGCATCGAACGGGCCGCCATCTTCCCAGGTGTAGGCGCCGAGCTCCAGTGGATTCAATGTGCCGTACGCTTCGCGATAGCCTTGTTCCAGAAAGCGTTCCTGCGCCTCCTCCATGAATTCCTGGACATCGACCGGAGTGAGAACCGGCAGGTTCGGGTCGACGCGTGCCGCGAGGTTGTGCTCGCGGAGCAAGCGCGCACCGAAGGAGTGAAAGGTGCTAATGGAGGCGGCACTGAGATCCAGGCGGTCGAATCCCAAGTCGGCTTGCGTGACCGCGCGGAATATCCTGGCCCGCATTTCGGCTGCCGCTTTTTCGCTAAAGGTCAAAACGAGAATGTTCTTCGGCCTGAGCGAACGGTCCTTTTCGAGGAGATGGACAAACCGACGCGAAATGACCTCCGTCTTGCCGGTGCCAGCTCCCGCGACGACGCGGGTCGGTGTGCCGAGCGGCGCATGAATCGCCTGGTCCTGTCCGGGGTTGGGGAGAAAGACGCTCATGCTTCTCCTCCTGTGGCCTTGCCCTGGTCGCAGACGGACGCGAACGCACAGTAATTGCAGGCGCCGTAGGTGGGAGTCGCCGCGTACGGGGTGGAGGACATGCCATTCAAGGTGTTGGCAATCGCCTGAGGGATTTGCTTTTCGAGAATAGAGATGGGCAGCTCGCCGCGTCGATAATCGAGTTTACCCTTCGTGATCTGAATCGTCCGGCAAGATTCGGCCGTGTAACTGCCATTGTCCTTCTCCGCGATTGAGCCGATGTTCATATAGTGGAGGGCGCGGGGCGCACCCTGAATGCGTCGGACGCCAGCTGTGAGCGCCAATGCGTACAGCGGCAGCTGATAATCGCTCGGCCGTTTGTCCCCGTCGGGCAAGAATTTCTGCATCTGGGCGTTCAGTGCGTACTTGCCAGACGAACCGGTCTTGTAGTCGATCACTTCGTAGAAGGTGCCGGATGAAGTCTCGATTTGGTCGATCCGGTCGATGCGACCGGCGATGGGAATTCCCTCGATCTCGATTCGGAAGGGAACCTCAAGAAGAATGGGGCGCCGGATCTCGGCATCGGGTAGACCGTCACTCTCAAACTCAGCCCAGGCCGCGAGCGCGTCTTGTGCCCAGAGGCGCACGGCCTGGCGCTGGAGGTCCGGTCCGAAGCCGATGCTCCATTCGGTGCTTGGGGTATAGCGACCGCCTCCGGGCAGATCCGTCGCTTGACCCACCCATGCCGCATTCAGTGCCTTTAGTGCGCGTTCCTTCAGTCTCGCGGCGTCCCCGATCCAGGACGCGGGCTTGCCGCGCGAGAGATCGACCTCCCGGCACGTGCCGTCTCCCAATGCCGCGCACAGGACCTCGTGAACAAGCGAACCGCGTCGCGGCGTATCCTCTTCTTCGGTTTCGATGTTCAAAACATGCGCCAAAAAGAATTGCAGGGGACAGGTCAAGTACATCCGGATCTGCGTCGCCGAAAAAGTGTGGTCGTTCAGGACTTTCGTGGGCCCGGTCGCAGAGCCAGAATGGCGGGGAGGTCCCCCCACCGATAGCGGAGCAAACTCTGAAGCCTTGCTCCACAAGACCGGATGCGTAAGCTGAATTTGCCCATCTTTGTCGATCTCGCCTTCATCGGCGAGCATTCGTTCGAAAAAAGGCGCGGGAAGTTGGGCCTCACCACCCGCCGTATACTGGCTGACCGACACCTGCAGATGCTGCGTGCCGCGGCTGAGCAAGACGGCGAGCTTGCGCGACTCCCGTTCGATCCAGGCTGAGTGGTCCCGCAGAGCCGGCAGTACGACGCGTCGCCCATCGGCGAATAATTCTGGTAGTCTTTCCTCGGAGATGAGTTGGAACGGCGTGCTGGGGACCGGGCAGGCGTTTTCGGAGAGGCCCACGACAAAGGCGCTCCGGGCATGATTTCCATTCGCGCGCAGGCGGTCGAGGAGTTGGATCTCCTCGGGCCTCGTTTCCGTCTGGGTAAGCTCATCCGCTAGACCATCGAGAAGGTCGATCCACTCCTCAAACGGCGTATTGATGGAGAGTGCGGTCCCTTCCAGATCCGAAATTGCGATGAGCCAGTTGGAAAACGTGCGCGCCCATTCGTCGCGCTGAGCGCGTCCGAAAGCGGAATTGTCCCACGCCCACGCGACACCGCCGAGATCGCGGACCAACTGAAAGAGCTGCGGTCTCAGAGGTGATTCCTTATTCAGCTTACCAAGTGCCTCGCGGACGCGTCCCAAGCAGGCGGTGGTCGCTTCCGGCCCTACGAGCGATGGTAATTCCGTGCCCTCGAGCTCACGAATGCTTTTTTCGTGTTCCTTCGCGGCGCGCTCCAAAGCCGCGCGGTCGATCGGATCGATTCCCACGTAAGGCAAGGCCAATAACTCGGAGTCGATTTCAGCGTCGGCGCCTTGTGCGAGCCATTGGAGGGCAAGGATGCCCGCACAAATGAGCGGGTTGTGCCGCGCGGGGGGTGGTTGCGGAGAGACGAGTCCATAACGCGCTAGCACGCGACGTGCGAAGGGGAGCAGTCCGGCATCTGCCGCGACAATGGCGATGTCGCGTGGTTTTAGAGCCTGGTTCCGAGCGAGTTGGTCCGCGAGTGCCCGCGCCACTAGCTCCATTTCGTCTTCTACTGCAGAGGCGCCGGATGCCAGAATAATGGGGGCAGATATCGGCCGCCTCGCGTCCGGCATATTTATCACGCGACCGACGAGGGACGTGATGGCTGGATTCACGTTGGGCGCGAGTTGGTCGAGTGCTTCTACCTGAGCCCAGCCCTGCAAGAACTCTTGAATATGTCTCAATTCCGGAGAAGCGGGGTTTGCCTGGAACCAAGCGGTGGCGGTGAAGCGAGTGTCGGGACTGCACAGCCGCTCGATCAGGGCCAACTGGTCAGGGCGGGCTTGATGCAGATCATCCACCATTACAACGGCGAAGCGGTTACGTACGACACGTGCAATGCCCTCTTCCGCGAGGAGCTCGAGGCAGCGCAAGCTCGATTCCTGAAAGGTGAGCACCCGATGCTGCTCGCACAGCTCAATGTAACGGGCGTAGACACGGGCCAGTTCGTGCTCGCTCAACTCGCCGGGGGCTAGAGTGAATCGGCGTCTGATTTGCGAGATCCAGTCCATCACTCGCGTCAGTTCACCGACAGCTCCTGGCGCTTCATGGAAGTCGTGCCACAATGCTCCTCCGACATCCGCCCATGCACGGGCGATGATGAGAGCCCGCGCCGCCGGACTGATTTCATCAAGCGGAGTGTCGAGCCCCACGGTGTCCGCGTAATCGGTGAGCAGGGTGAGCTGAAAATGCTGAAGGGTCGTTACGTTGGGCAGGAATTGCGCCACCTCGTGGAGCTTGTGGCGCAAAGCGTGCGCGTTGGCCGAAAAGAAGGAAAGAAGGAGTATTCGCCGCGGAGTAAGGTGTTCATCTCGAACGCAGTGAACATAGTCCCCGACCAGGCGTGAGGACTTGCCCGTCAGGGGAGTGCCGGTAAGAACACGACGAAAGGCAGGAGAAGAAGGAGTCGACATGGAGCAGTGCGCCTCTGTGAAATTCTGTGATCACTGCACTTGCCAATCGCGTTCGAGAGCTGACTATCGAGGAACAAAAAACACCCCTGCCAGATGCGCGTCTGCATTCGGCAGTAGGTGCTAATTACCGTCCAGTGTCATTATTCAGATGAGCTTTGTCGCAGGCTGAATCATCCCGCATCATGTCTCAGCGTCCGACCCGAAGAGATAAGTGTTCTACGTACGAGTGCTGGACCATCCAGGAGAGCGAGGGCATGTCGACGCTGATGACGGGAGGATTGCATGCCCAATGACAAAGCCGAGCAAGCAAAGCAGAAGATCGCGTTCCTTCTGCATCTAGATGTAGTCCACAGTATAGCGCGAGAAGCAGCACACGTCAAACAACCGACCACATATCGAATCGAGGACCCACATGCGGCTCAGGGGCCCAATGCTAAGAGAATTGGCCCACTGCCAGTCGGCGCGCGAGTCTGCGAATCCCTTTTTGTTGACAACGGCGTTCAGTGATATATTAGATTTGCGGGCTAGCTCGTTAGTTTCCTTTGCCCCAAGTGTATGGAATCGTCGAGGCTTGCTTCATGGGAGAAGCAGAAATGGCCGTGCTCCGGGCTTGCCGCATGACCGGTCTTGAGCGCCTGTCTTCCGACACGATAGTGCATCGGAGGCAGGTGTTTCGCTTTTTCGGGAGGCCTGCACGCGATTTAGGTTGTCTGGAGATTTCGGCGCCACATGCCATATCACCACATTTATGGACGCCCTACACATCACAGTGCCCAATCCATAAATGATACTGCATTCCCACATAGGAGGAAACACATGGAACGCTATCAGAATCTCGGCGGTGATTCGGGCGTCGCAGGCTATGAAATTGGTCCTGACTATATACGGGTCGAATTCTCCGATGGCTCGATCTATCTATATACGTGCATGAGCGCTGGCGATCAGAATATAGAGCATATGAAACAACTGGCCAGGAACGGCCAGGGACTCAATTCGTTCATCAACGCGGCTGTTCGTAAGGCATATGCTCGAAGGGAGCGATAGTCCCAACATGCTTTTCCCGGTCTTGTCGTGACATGTCTGCAGTGGCGCAACGTGCAGACAAGTTTCCGTGATCAGGGTGGTCAATGCTATCGACAATGATACGTTCGAGATCTTAGTATTTGACCGAAAATAACTTGAACAGTTTGTGGTACACTTGATCGCACTCCACTTGGGGTGAGGTCAAGGAACCATGTCTAGATCGAGCAAGCGCCGGATCCATCGATGTGGGTGCGACACCTGTCGCTGCCATCCGTATGGCTCGGTTGCCCTGCAACATCGGGCGATCAATCGCGTCCTAGCGACTTTGGACGAGAAGAACCGTCGCCGCTTCGTCGGCTTGTTAGCCGTTCAGCAAGGGGAGCGCAGCATCGTCCCGTTGGCCTGCATCACGGGCCTGAGCCGGAATACCATCTATCGCGGGAAACGCGAGATTGAGCATCCCTCGACCAAACGGTGGGGACGCCTGCGCGAACCCGGGGCTGGCCGCCGACTCACCGAAAAAAACAACCAGGTATTCTCGATGCGCTCGATGAACTCTTGACTGACACCACCGCGGGCGACCCCATCACCGGCCTCAAATGGACCCGCAAGACTTTGCGCAAGTTGGCCCGGCGCTTGCGCCGCAAGTTCAAAGTGGGCCGCACGACCGTAGCCCGCTTGTTACGGCTCAAACGCTACGCCTTGCGGGTGAATCGCAAGCGGCTGAGCCGTCATCATGATCCAGAACGCGATCGCCAGATGCGCTACATTGCCCGGCAGCGCCGCAAGTTTCTCAAGGCCGGTTGGCCCATCATCAGCGTGGATACCAAGAAAAAAGAGCTGATCGGAGCCTTCAAGAACTCGGGGCGGAGTTGGCGGCAAGCCCCGGTGGACGTCCTGACCACTGACTTTCTGCAAGATGCAGTGGGCAAAGCGGTTCCCTATGGGATTTACGATGTCGCCCGAAATGAAGGCTACGTAGTCGTCGGCCAATCGCACGAAACAGCCGCTTTTGCCGTCGCCGCCATTCGCTCGTGGTGGTTAGAAGTGGGACGCCACGCTTACCCGGACTGCCATGACCTCCTGATTGAAGCCGATAGCGGCGGCGCCAACGGGCATCGGAACTGGCTCTGGAAGGTCGGGCTCCAAGCGCTCGCGGATGAATTCGGGCTCACGATCACCGTGACGCACTATCCGACGAGTGCGTCGAAATGGAATCCGGTGGAGCATCGCTTGTTTAGTCCGATCAGCGGCAACTGGGTAGGCCAACCGCTGAGCAGCTTTGAGACGGTGTTAAAGTTCATCCAGACGACCCGAACCGAGACGTGGTTGCGCTGTCGGGCTCGGTTGGATACGAGCGAGTACGCCACGGGCTTGAAGGTGACCAAGGCGCAGAAGGCATTGGTCCATTTCGGACGCCCTCGCATCTTGCCCAAGTACAACTACATTATCTGTCCGCGAACCGAGATTCCGTAAAAGTGTTCAAGTTATTTTCGGACAAAGACTTAGGGGCCTAAATGATATGAAGACTTCCATTTTCTTTGCAATTCCCTGCGGAGATTTCTACGAGCAACAGGTCAACATTATCAAGCGTGTTTGCGAAAATGCCGATTTGGACGCTCGAATTGTCGAACACAGCCTGACGACCTCTGAGCTATGGCCCACAATTGTATCAGAGATCGAACGAGCCGACTACTTTGTCGCGGACATCTCGTCGATGCGCCCAAATATCCTGCTTGAACTTGGGTTTGCTCTAAGGGAGAAAGCCGAGCGGCGCGTTGGCATTTTTGTATCGAACAACGTCACACTGCCCGCCGACCTGCGAGGCAAGAAATATATGCCCTACTCCGGATATGCCAACTTTCAAAGTCAGTTGATAGCCTGGGTTGTCCAAGTTGTTGGGGTCGACAAGGCTCGCCTTCAGACGCTTCCCGCAACGAGTATCCATTTTCACGACGAGTTCAAGGATTTTGACCAGTTCATGAGGCTATGGGACGTTCCTTCCAACTGCAATTTCTCGCTAAAGGCCGAAGGGTTGAGATTTTCGGCCGCCGATCCCATTCCAATTCGGACGCGGTCGCTCGGTCTGCTCCAAGACCTGGAGTTCGAGTTCACCGCGCGGATAGAGGTGGGAGCCATTGGCTGGGTTCTGAAGGGCACTATATCAGACCAAGGTCTCCCTTTCTGTGTTATGTTCAACACCGATCTCAGGAGCCTCACGCCCCATGTCCTAGACCTCATTCACCCGCACCCGACTACTCTCTGGCAGGCTTTTCCCTCGGTACTCGTGAACATACCTGTCTCAAAGGATGGATGGTTTACAATTACAACTAAGTGTGTTGGCGACTCATTCACAATTTCCAGTCATGGAAACCAGTTGTACCCACAGCTCCCTGCCATCGCAGCCGATTTCTCAAATGCTTCTGCGTACCCGGCGTACGCGTCAGTTAACCCGAAGCAGGGACAGATTGGGTTCCGCTGCCATTCTCAAGAAATCGCCATCGTTAGAGATGTCCAAGTGCGGGAAATCTGAACGCCACCGGGGATCTTCTCCCTTGCAGATTCTTCTGTAACAGAGTGTTTGCCTGTGGGGCAAACGCTTTCTGTGGCATTTCGCCCCAGGTCATTTCGTTGCCCACAGTGATTCATGTCTATGCATACTAACTGCGTAGGTAATACCGGATGCAGCTCACTCTGGCGCTATTCTCTCATATGTTTGGTTCCCTTTTTGGAAGCTAAGCCCGAGGAGCGTGCTTCGTGGCCGACCAAGCAGACCAGAGATTAATGTTTGGCGCCAGACTGAACCACACGCGACGCCATGCACTTTTTGGTACCGCCCACTTGCACCTTTTGGTGCCACGGCGTTGCACTTTTTGGTCCGGCCAAACTCGCCTAGACCGCCAGAATCCAGCCAAAAAGCATCCCTTCCAATCCAAATTGCCGCGACCATCTTATATATACTCTCTTCATCTCCTGCGTCTCCTTTTTCCCCATCATTGTCACTCGCCTGCGTCCACTTGTCATTTCTTCTTTGTTTCGTTTCCTCCCAAAAGTATTGACTTGTCCCTCTTCTGTGCCGTATACTGATCTCAGTTTAATTTACATGGTCTCATTCGTCGCCTGGGACGATTGCCCTCGTATCTGCTTTCATGCGAGGTGAGTTCAACTGTAGGTGTCATGGTCTCTCGGTTGAACTGAATGATGTATCCTTCGCCAAGATCGTCTAGTTGTCCTTGGATGCACTAGAGCTCCAGCTCTGAAAGCAATCAACTCCATATTTCGCCACGCGAAGCCATTACTCCGTGTGATTTACTGCGCCCTCAAAAGCCTGTCTCTACGAATCCGTCGTCGAGCGGGCTTTTTGCGTTTCTCCTCTCGGTAGCTTGGGTACTGAAGTTCCCTG
>JAJYJL010000980.1 GCA_021789565.1 Acidobacteriota bacterium | reverse complement strand
AATAGTTGCTTCTGCTTTCTGCGCCATCGATAGCGCTTCTTCGCGCGAGTGCTGGCTGAAGTTGTCCTGTCCGTCTGAGACAACAATCAACATGCGCCGCAGGTAGGGCTGCGGAACCGGCGAGTAGATCATCTTTTCCTTGCAGGCATAATAGATAGCGTCATAAAGTCCCGTTCCGCCGCCCGCCTGCAATGAACGAATACCCTGCGCGAGCTTGTCGAGATTGTCTGTATAATCCTGAACCATCACGGGCTCAACATCAAACCCCACAACGAAAGCCTCGTCCTTGTCAGGCCGGATGGTGTCATAGAGAAAATCGATGGCGGATTCCTGCTCAAACTTCAATCGCATGCGGATGCTGTTGCTCGTGTCAATCAGGATTCCAATGCGAAGCGGAAGGTTTGTTTCTCGGCCGAAAAAAAGAGTTTTCTGGGGTTTGCCATCTTCGTAGACGCGAAAGTCATTCCGGGTCAGGTTGGAAACAAGCCGGTTCTTCTTGTCGACCACCGTGAACAGGACGTTAACAAGGTTCACACGAACCTTGATCTGGGCAGCCGCCTGTTGGTTCGCGTCCTGCCCTACATCCTGGCTGGAATTTGGTTTTTGTGCTGTTTGCGCGGCGGACGATGCCGCCAGAAAACAACCGATCAGCAGTAACCCGAAGAACTTCTTCATCGTCTCCCTGGCCGACTTTCCCGATCATTATAGAGTGGTGGTTCGGCAGCGTCAACGAACGATTCAGCCCACAAGCATAAGGTGAAAACTGCACTGGCACTGCGCCGCGTGTGGAGGAAAATCTTCCGCTTGGGCTGGACATTCATCTCCGGGGAAATAGCACTATTCCCCCGGTCTGTAGAAAAGGCCGTAGCCGTGCCCCGTTGGTAGGAACATCATGATTCTATCGAGGTAACGACTGCTCGGCGCAGCGTTTCCAGTGGATGCCCCCGTCGGATGCGGAAGGGCAAACCGAAAGTCCTGCATTCTCAACGCGCGCCGGGTGCACTTTTCTTCCACAAAGGCGCAGGTGCACAGCGGATAACCAATTAGTAAGATGACTTCAGGATTAAGGGGCGTCTCTTGCCGGCCAATTTTACCTTTGACGAAGAAGAACGTTCAATGGTGAAATTAAGTATTGGTCGCTGGGGGTTTTATCTCTGGGAGGCCATAGGCAAACAGAGGAGGAATCCTATGGTACGGAATACATACAAGATTCTGGCATTGGCGCTCGCGGTGGCGGCACTGCCAGCCATTGTTCATGCCCAAACGAGCCTGGCGCAAGCTCAATACCAGCACTGGATCCCGGAAGGGACCGAATTCAAGCTCGCCTTGCACACAGCGATTAACTCCAGGACTTCCAAGAAGGGTGACATTGTCATCACAACCTTGCTCGATCCCATCTATGATGAAGAAGATCAAGTCGTGCTGCCTAAAGGCATCCGCATTGATGGACGAATACAGGAAGTCCATAAGGCGGCCCATCGCGGCAAAGGCGGTCAGCTCTATGTTCTTTTTAATACGTTGACTCTGCCCAACGGGCAGAAGGTGGCGATTACCGGCTCATTGACGGAGGTATTTTCGAGCAGAGACGGCGGAGACGGCTCAACCGTGGATGCCGAAGGCGACCTCAAGGGCGGCGGTCCAAGCAAAGTGAAGCGGTTGATTATGTTCGGGGCTCCCGCAGGGGCAGGCGTTGCCGCCGGAGGCATTGGCGCGGGTATTGCAGCCGGCATGGGCGGACTGGTGGCAGCCTATGTCTTGCCCAAAGGCAAGCAGGCTGAACTTCCCGCGGGTTCCCTGATCGGTATGCGCCTGGATAGAGACTTGACCATCACTCTTCAACCTCAGCAAGAGAAGCAGAATGGCGCCAGTGCACAGGCCTTGATCAAGAAGTAGTAGACCCTCTTACATAAACCAATCTGAAGATCGCGGCGGCCTTCCGCTGGACGGCAAGCTGGGCGTGTGCATCGCGTCAGCCCCATGCGGAAAGGGGGGTGCGTAAGCCTGTCTGCGCAAAGTTCCAGTTACCCGGAATGCTCCGGTACAAGATTAAGCTGACTGCATTATTGATTGGCAAGGGATAGTTGTTTGTTCGACAAGGATCGCGTCAGCCCCATGCACTCGAACGCCACACCTTGAAGAACACACGGCCCAACCTGCTCAGGCCGCTGCCTTTTCAGGAGTGTTCTTCTTGTTAAGGATTTGCAGGGCTTTTTGAAGCTGTCTGTCATCCGGACCGCCAAACTTCGGAGGTGCGGTTGTTCCTGCCACAGCGGCGGCTTCACTTTCAGCAGCCTGCACCACGTTCGGCGTGATGCCGTTCCCCGGAATAGGGTTCCCATCGGGCGTGTAATATTTGGCTACAGAAAGCAGCAGGGCAGATCCATCACCCACGGGAATGAGCTTCTGGTAAGTTCCCACGCCGAAACTGGTGACGCCCACCACGTCGCCGCGCTTATTATCGAGAATAGCCCCAGCCACCACTTCCGCCGGCCCGGCCGTCGACTGATTAATCAAAACAACGAGCGGCAGCTTCGTAATCTGATCGGAAGCCTTCGCGACGACTTCTTGCCGGGGATAACGCTGGCCATAAAGATATGTGATCAGACCGTGGTCAAGAAAGAGATTGGCCGTTTTCTCGCCTTCCTTCTCGCTTCCTCCGGCACAATCCCTCAAGTCCAGAACAATTTTGCTGTCTCCGTCGGCAATCAACTGTTTGAGTCGAGCAGCGATTTCATCAGACTTCCCCTGCTCAAACGTGGGCACTCGTATATATGCCGTACTAGCGTCTATCGTTTTCGCCACCAAGGGAACGTTCTTAAGGATCTCCCGGGTCAGGGTGAGTTTCACAGGCTGACCCTGAGTGCCTTTAATTACCGACAACATGATGGAACTTCCCGGAGCACCGTCCAGCAAGCGGTTGATCTGGACAACGGAATATTCTCGGATCCGCTCGCCATTCACCTCATCGATCAGGTCTCCCGGATTAATCCCGGCCTTTTGCGCCGGGCTATCCGGTATCACCGACACGACCGTAGCAAATCCCATCCTCTTAGAGAGGTAAATCCCTACGCTGCCCGGGCCTGGATCAGGGTGTTGAAGGTATTGCTGATACTCCGCAGGAGTAAAATACGTGCTGTACGGATCAAGCGCTTCAAGCAGCCCTCGGATGGCGCCCTTGGTAACGCTTTTCAGGTTTGGCTGCGTCACGTACTCCTGTTGGATTCTGGAGAGGACCTGGCTATAAACGCCCAGGTCACGGTACGATTTTTCGCCCTGGTCGGTACTGCCCCGGCCAAGCACCCCTCCGATAATGACGTAAAAAACCAGCAGACAGGATATCGATATCACAAGCAGGCGGACGCGCTTCGTCATTGGATTCATTACTCCTTCGGCGGGCACCCCTTTATGGACCCCTGACAGACACTATAGCATACCTCTTAGTTCGGGTGCATTGACAGCCCGGGGGCTAAATGGCCTTGCCTTCCCCTTATACTCCC
>JAJYJL010000035.1 GCA_021789565.1 Acidobacteriota bacterium | reverse complement strand
ATCTGGGCAACTTACGGCGAGCCGGAGAAGATGCCAGTGCCCGAAGAATATCCTACCAAACCTGTCACGCCCTACGGTATCAGCAAGCACAGCGTTGAGCATTATCTAGATATGTTCTCAGCACTCTATGCCATCCCTTTCGTTGTCCTCCGCTATGGCAACGTTTACGGACCGCGGCAAAGCTCGAAGGGAGAAGCAGGGGTCTTTGCGATCTTTTGCGAACAGATGCTGGCAGGCATTCGTCCGTCGATCTACGGCGACGGAACCAAAGTGCGTGATTATGTTTATGTCGAGGATGTGGTTCGAGCCAACGTGCTGGCGCTGGAACGGGGGAGGGGAGAGACCTTCAACATCGCCAGCGGTGTGCCGACAGCTGATTACGAAGTGTTCCAAAGGATACGGGATGAGCTGGGCCTTGTCGGACTTGAACCCCAATATGCTCCCAAACGGCCCGGCGAAATGGAGCGGATATACCTGGATATCTCAAAGGCGCAAGAACTGCTCGGTTGGACGCCCGACTTTCCCCTTGAAGAAGGTGTTCGCCGCACGGTTCAGTACTACCGGCAGATCTCAGACCCCGCAAAACAAGTGCTTGCATGAAGTGCCGCTCGCGAATCCCCAAGTAGACCAGCCCGCCGGAGATCTTCTGCCATCCTCACCTGGAGAGCCAATTGGACAAAAGGTCTGGCCCGACCAGTTCCACCGTTTCTCCCCCCCGCCTCCCCGATCAAATTCGCATGTGGTCTCCCGTATGGTCATCCTCGAAGGCCCGTCCGCTGCCTACAACCCAACTCACAACTCACCGGAAATAAAACCCCCTTTTCCACGCCTTGTTCGCGCTCCCCACACGGACTGCTGCGTTAGGGTACGCTACGACGGAGTGTCTGCAGCGGACGCTTTTAGCGTAAAGGTCGATCCCGTACCGGGCCTCAAGCTTATGTAACCTAGGGCCCTATGAGCAAATCCATGGGTTCAGCCACCTGCCATGCGTCAGAGATCCTGATTTTTCTCACCATTACCCATATTAATCAAACCCAATCTTGACGCCGGTGCAGTTCCTGATGGTGGTCCTCCGCGAGGGTTCAAGGCCAGCGTTCGCCACACGGCAATCAGGTTCTTATTTCATGCATCCTGTATTTTTTACTGAATTTCTGGACTGCCCCCCGTCTCTCTCCCGTAGCCTTCCGCCTTAACACATTGACAACAAAGGCTGCTATCCTCTGCGCACAAAACGAAGGTTAGGCTATTGGATTGCCGTCCATTTTGCCGGTGGAAACCAGGAAGCAGGAAATCCTGAAATCAGCCTGTTAGATTTTGACTTTTAGGACCTCCGCCAGGGCACAAATGCAGGGGAAGACTTCAAGCAAAGCACTTGGAAATGCATGGCGTGACCGGTTGCGGGCATTGAGGAACGTCCCGCCCGGCTTGCGCATCGTGTGGGAGGCCGGCCCGTACGTTGCGGCCGTCGGGCTTGCGTTACAGGCGCTTTCGGCACTGTTTCCGATCGGCATCGCGATGGTGTCGGCCGCTATTATCGGCGAAGTCGCCTCCGTCGTGAATGGCCATCACCCTCTGGCGCCGAGGTTCTGGTGGCTGGTTGCCGCAGAATTCGGGCTCGCGCTCGGCGGAAGTATCCTCTCCCGCACGATCGATTATTGCGACAGCGTTCTTGCCGATAGATTCATTCGCCATGTCAGCATCAAGGTAATGGATCATGCGTCAAAGCTGGACTTGGAAACCTACGAAGACCCGGATTTTTATGACAAGCTGGAACGGGCAAGGGTCCAGGCTACAGATCGCGTCAGCATGATCCAGGCCGTGGGGCGGGCTCTGCAGCAATTTGTCACAGCCGTTACCTTTTCCATAACCATTTGCATCTTCTCGCCCTGGATTCTCCTGCTCCTGATCGTGGGCGTTCTGCCGGCGTTCGTCGGCGAGAGCCACTTCGCTTTTTTGGGTTACTCGCTGAGATTTCGGCAGACCCCTGTGCGCCGCCAGCTTGATTATCTGCGGGTGCTTGGGGCAAGTAAGGAGAGCGCAAAGGAACTCAAGCTGTTCGGGCTTAGTAAATACCTGACGAGTAGGTATGCCAGCATTTCGGATGAGATCTATTCACAAAATATATCTCTTTCGAAACGCAGGCTCTTTGCCAGCTCTCTATTTTCGCTGCTAAGTGCGAGCGCCTATTATGGTGCCTACGCCTTCGTGATTTACCGGACAATTCATGGGGAGCTTTCGTTGCAATCTCTGGTCTACCTGGCAGCCGCCATCGCCGGCGCCAGCAATAACATTCAACAGATCTTCTCAAGTTTTACCAGTATCGCCGACCAGGAGCTCTCCCTAACCGACTTCCTGAACCTGTTCCGCATCAAGCCCAAAGTGAAATCCAAGCCCAAAGCGATCCCCGCTCCGAGGCCCATCCGCCAGGGTTTCGAATTTGACGGCGTGACTTTTGCCTACCCTGGAACCACACGACCGGTTCTTGACAATCTCGATCTTCGAATCGAACCAGGACAGCGGGTCGCGCTGGTCGGCGAAAACGGGCAGGGGAAAACAACACTGGTCAAACTGATAACCCGGCTCTACGAGCCTACCTCGGGACACATTCTGCTTGATGGAGTTGACATCCGGGACTATGACCTAGAAGACTTGCACCGCGAAATTGCAGTGATCTTTCAGGACTTCATGCGATACGAGATGACCGCGCGCGAAAACATCGCTATGGGGAAAATCGAGGCCCTCAATGACTTCAGCCGGATCTCGACTGCGGCACGCAAGAGCATTGCCGACGCCGTGGTGGAGAAGCTTCCACACCGGTTCGAGCAGGTGCTCGGGAGACGTTTTGAAGGCGGCGTAGACCTCTCCGGAGGCGAATGGCAAAAGATCGCACTGGCGAGAGCTTACCTGCGGGACGCGCAGTTGCTGATTCTCGATGAGCCGACTGCGGCGCTTGACGCACGCTCTGAACGCCAGGTATTCGAACGTTTTTCAGAGCTGACGATCGGGAAGACTGCCCTGCTGATTTCTCACCGCTTTTCTACCGTCCGCATGGCAGACCGGATCCTCGTGCTGGAGGGCGGGAAGATTGTTGAAGACGGGTGTCACAGTCAACTGATGGCACGTGGCGAGCGCTATTCAAGAATGTTCGAACTCCAGGCATCCAGTTATCGATAAGAAAGGCAAATAGATTTACAATGGCCCGAATTTTCGATGAGAGTTCTCATGCCTGCCGGTACACTCTGGACACCGGCAACGACGATAGTGATCTCGAACTCCCTCTGGGCGACCGAGAGCTGGTAACTCAGGCTTCGGATGAAATTCGGACTGATTGCCTGCGGGCGCTTGGCAGCCGCCAAGCGAGGGAATGGATTGCCGGCAGGGCCGGGAAGCGGACAAAGATAATCAGAAAGCGGTGGAAAAGGACGCTGTCAGCCATCCGGCGAAACCACATACTCTTCCATGACGGGACTCCGGAAAAACAAGCTGTCACGGAACAACAACGTTGGATTCTGAACAATACTCGCTTCCTTTATGGGATTTTAGTCGAAGTCCGAGAAGCACTCAAATCACTGCAAGATTTACCCAGCCTGCAGCCCAATAAAGAGCAGAAGGAAATTGTCCCCCGCGCATGTCAGATCGCAAGCTCTTTCCTGCTTGCAGCAGGGTTCAGGTTCGAAGGAGAAGCATTCGGAGAATATGTCACCGGAGTCCAACAGGTGATCGTCCTCGAAATGGATGAACTCTGGGCACTGAAACCTCTACTCCAGTTTGTATTGTTGGAACGGCTTGGAATTTGGGTTGAAACCCTTATGGCCGCGCCAGAAACTACGAACGGTTCTCCAAGAACACTTCCTGGCCTTCCCTCTGAGATAATTACCAGCCTTCGTGAAATTTCTCAAATGGAGTGGAAGGAGTTTTTCGAAGCGAACAGTGTCGTCCACCAGATCCTTCGGTCAGATCCCTCGGGAGCTTATTCGGAAATGGACTTTGAAAGCCGCGACCTTTATCGGAGAGCCGTGGCCGATTTGGTTCATCACACGAAGTTGAGCGAGGCCGATGTTGCCAAACGTGCCATCCACTGCGCGCGGAAAGCCAAGGATCGAAAAAGGGGATTGAATCAGCGCGCCCTCGACCGCCGGAGCAATGTCGGGTATTACCTGATGGACCACGGCGTCCTGAAATTGAAAAAGATTATCGGCTATCAATCTTCGCCGAAAAGGAAGATCAAGGACCTTATCGAAGAATGGCCTGAAGTCTATTATGTGGCAGGTGTCGAACTTACAACCTTCGTGACGGTTTTCCTCTTGCTGTGGCATCTCGGGATATTAATTCCACTAATTCCGGGCTTGATGCTATTGATTCCGGCAAGCCAGGCCGCAGTTGGCTTGATGAATCATTTAACCGTCTGGCTTCTCCCCCCTTGCCGCATCCCGAGGCTGGACTTCTCCGACGGCATTCCCGACGAGTTCTCGACTGTTGTCGTGGTTCCCTCCCTGCTGCTGAACGAAAGGGAGGTGAGGCATATTGTCGAGTGTCTGGAGGTTCGCTATCTGGGAAACCGTGATCCCAACTTGCACTTTGCGCTTTTGACCGACTCCCCTGACACGTCCAAGCCGGGTGACGAGCATGATGACCTGGTAAAACTGTGCAGTTCGCTCATCAAACAACTCAATTCGAAGTACAGCCACGACCGACAGGGTGGCTTCTTCCACTTCCATCGTCATCGTATCTACAACCCGCAGGAAAACAGGTGGATGGGATGGGAACGGAAACGGGGCAAGCTGCTTGACCGGAACAAGCTCAGCCTCGACGAAGAGGATAACTTCCCGATAAAAATCGGGGACCTCTCCATCCTTCGCCAGATTAGATATGTGATTACGCTAGATTCAGACACGCGCCTGCCCCGGGATTCCGCATATAAGCTAATCGGGACGCTGGCTCACCCACTGAATCGGGCGGTGATTGACAGGAGAACAAACACTGTTGTTGAAGGGTACGGCATCCTGCAACCCAGGGTTGGGGTCAGTATTGAATCCGCTCGCAAGTCACGCCTGGCCAGCATATATTCGGGCGAAACGGGGTTCGACATCTACACGCGGGCCGTCTCGGACGTCTACCAGGATCTGTTTGGGGAAGGCAATTTTACAGGCAAAGGAATTTATGAAGTCGGCACTTTCCAGCGTGTGCTGGGCAACCGTTTTCCTTCCAATGCCCTTCTCAGTCACGACCTGATTGAGGGCGTCTACGCACGAGCGGGGCTTGTTTCGGACATCGAGGTGATTGATGACTACCCGTCGCACTTCAGCGCCTATTGCCGGCGGATGCACCGCTGGGTGCGAGGCGACTGGCAGATTCTGCGATGGCTATTCCCCAGCGTGCCGGATTTTTTCGGAAGGCAGGCGCCGAATCCGCTCACGCTACTTTCCCGCTGGAAAATCCTCGACAATCTTCGGCGCAGCCTGATCGAATTGAACCTGTTCCTGGTGTTGCTGGCCGGCTGGTTCCTCTTCCCCGGCGGGGCTTCCTACTGGACGATTGTCATCCTGGCGCTTCTTTTGGCCCCGACGTACGTTCAGGCGATCTTCTCCCTGCTGCAGGTTAATGGAACAAACAGCTTGAGGGGCTTTTTGAAGGAGCACACGAACACCTTTGTCACAGGACACTTGCAGGTTTTTGTCATGCTGGTGTTCCTCCCCCATAAGGCGCTCGTAATGCTCGACGCCATAGTTCGGACCCTCACACGCCTGACCATTACGCGTAGAAACCTGCTTGAATGGGAAACAGCTGCCGAAGCAGAAGCAGGAACCAGAAAAAGGACGCCCGTAGAAGTATATCTGGCTTTAACCCCTTGGTTTGCGCTGGCGGTGAGTTTATCGCTGGCATTTCTGCAGCCTTCTGCGTTACCGGTGGCCGCACCGATATTGAGCCTGTGGTTGCTGGCCGAGCCATTTACGAAATGGATCAATCAACCGCCGCGCAGGCACAAGAGACCGATGGCACCACGGGATGTCGACTTCCTGAGGCTTGCGTCTCTTTCCACTTGGAGGTACTTCCGCGAGTTCAGTAACGCTGAAGTTCATTGGCTTATACCTGACCGCGTCCAGGAAGCGCCCCCTGCTGTGGTGCACGTCATATCACCTACGAATCTTGGAATTCTGTTGAACGCGCGCCTTGCGGCCCATCGGCTTGGTTATCTCACGCTTACCGAGTTCATCCAACAGACTGAAGAAACGATGAGTTCCGCAAAGCGGCTTCCGCGGTTTAGAGGTCACTTCCTGAATTGGTGCGACGTGAAAACCCTCAAACCAGTTCCTCCGAAATTTGTTTCCACGGTAGACAGTGGAAACCTTGCGGCTTGTCTGTGGACGTTGAAGCAGGCGTGCCTCGGGCTGATCAAGGAACCGTTCTTATCCAGGGAATCATGGCAAGGCATCCGCGACCATATTTTGCTTGTCCAGCAACTCTTGAATCAGAGGACTCTCTCTCCGGAGGTTGTATTGCATATTCAAGAGTTGGCCTTGCGAGCCGAAAGGGTCGGAGAAGACTCTGCAGACTGGATTGCGTCCCTGCCAGACATGGAAAAGGAAGTTCGAGAAGCCGTGGCACTCCTTTGTACCATGAGAGACGAAGCTGAAAGTGCCTACCCGCGCCCGGCAGGCGAGTTATGCTGGTGGCTATCGGAAACGCTTGCGCGGATTGAAAACATGCGGAGGAGTGTATGCACTCTGACGCCTTGGCTTTTGCCCGAGTATCGGCAACTCCAGTTAGCCAATCCGGGGCGAGAGATAACGCTGGGTTCCCTTCCGTCCATCATCCCTGACCTTGAAAGAAAGCTTAACAATCTCCCACCTCATGGTGAAGGTGATGGCGTGGCAGGAACAGTGCAGTCTCTATGCTCACGTCTCGGCACCAGCCTTCATGGAGCGACGGACCTTTCCGCAAGGCTCCAGCGTCTCGCGGCGGAAGCCGACGAACTTCTGCAAGAGATGGACTTTCGTTTCCTCTACGATCAGAAAAGAAAACTTCTGCGTATAGGTCATGAAGTTGACACCCAGCAGCCTTCAAAATCTTTTTATGACCTGCTCGGCTCCGAAGCCAGGACCGCCGCTTTTATTGCGATTGCGAAAGGCGACATCAGACAGGAAACATGGTTTCACTTGGGCAGAAACCGAGCCCTCGAACAGGGTGAGACGGCATTGGCTTCCTGGAGCGGGACTATGTTCGAGTATCTTATGCCTTTACTCTGGATGCGCTCGTATTCGGGCACAATGCTGGATCAGGACATGCTCTCGGCAGTGGTCTGCCAGCGTAGGTATGCCAGGAAAAGAAATATTCCCTGGGGCATTTCAGAAGCGGCGTTCAGTGTGCGGGACCATGAGGGTATCTACCAATACAGAGCATTTGGCTTGCCGGGTTTGGCGGTTGATCCGAATGCTTCAAGAGACATTGTTGTTGCTCCTTATGCAAGCTTTCTGGCGCTCTTGGTCGACTCCACATCCGCCACGCGTAACCTCAAAACAATGTGGAGGAACGGATGGTTCGGCCGTTTCGGTTTCTACGAATCTGCTGATTATTCAATCCGACAGGCATCTGGAACGGGAGATTATGAACTCGTTCGATGCTGGATGGCCCATCACCAGGGGATGAGCCTGCTGGCGGCCTGCAACCTGCTTACTGAATCTTCCCTGCAGAGGTGGTTTCATCAGGAACCTCAGGTCATGGCCACTGAGCTTCTCCTGCATGAAAGGATTCCCTTTGAAATGCCCGTTGAAGCCGTGCCAACAAACCTCGCGCGCCGATCGCTCCACAACCCTGCGAAAGAATCTGCCATTCGGAGTGCTCTGCCGAGCCCGGCCCTCAGGTCAGAGAGAAAGCCGGAGGATTCCCATGTCATTGCCGAGGTTTCGTTGGAGTTCGGGCTGAGTCAACCTGCTTCGAATAGGGAGCCCCTACCTCCGCAGGTGTAACAGGAGCATTGGGCCGCGTGAACTGAAGAAAGACTCTACTTAGTTTCTTGTGGAGGGATGGGAATCTCGTATTTGAATGCGGAGACTGGAATTCGGTGCTTGTCGCCAACGCGGTGGATTGTAGGTTCGGTGCCTCCGTTTGCGGGATGCTCCCGCGGTTTCGGGCCCGAAGGCTCTTCCAAGGCTTCAACCGTGACCCTGCCGGCTTCCCCCGGATCAACCGGTGAGTTCGGTACCAGCCCGATCATATCCAACGCGCGTTCGATGTCAGTATTGCTCATGAACCATCGCCACACATTTCCTGTACGCAAGTTTTCAGCACTGAGAAGTGTGATACCAACGTCGATTCCGATTGCGTAGCGACTGACCCAACCCGTCGTAGGATTGAACGCATCGGCGAAGCCGTATCGTCCGTAGACTTTCTTGCCGTACTGAAGCAGCATGGCCCGCAGGGCAGGAATGCAAATGTCAGGCGCAAACATGGCGGAACCGGCGGCCGCGCTGGGAACCACCGTTCCATCTATTCGGGAATCGTCGGCCGAACCACCCCATGCGACATAACCCTTGGCACTGTCTGATGCTGTGATGCCCCAGACTTTCGACGAATACCCGCGGTAGCGTTGCGAGAGATCGATCCCGAGTGCCTGTTGGGCCCGGGTAGCCAGAACTGCATTTTCAAAGACACTTACCCGTGGAACCACTCGGTCTTCCATCGGGACCTGCAAGTACCTGCGATTCCGCAGATCCAGCCAAGCCTGGGAATATTGCTGAATGAAGAGCGGGCCTCCGCCGATATAGGAATAACCCGCTTCGTGGACAACCGGCAGTTTCCAGCCAAACCAGGAGTCTGGAGAAATTGGGTGCGTTGGCGAACCGATTGCCAAAGCATAGAGGATTCCCGATTCGCTATAGGTATCCCATCGATAAGGGAGAAAGCCGGTTTCCGGTTTCCAGCCGTGGGAAAGAAACAACCGGTTCCCGTCGAGCATCCACGAGAAATCAACACGATCATAAATCAGGTCCGCCAGTCGGACGATTTCGGGGTCATTGGGGAAAGCCTGCCTCGCGGTCAAAATGCCCGCAAGCAGCAGCGCGGTGTCGATGGATGAAATCTCACTCTTCCATCGCCGTTTGCCGGTGGTGGCGTCGAGGAAGTGGTAAAACCAGCCATGTTCTTGCTGCGCATGATAGGCAAAAAAACGCAAAGCCGTGCGAATGCGCTCGCGGGCCAGGGCCGGGCTGACCCAGCGGTGCTGAGCTCCAATGCAAGACGCCGTAATCCCGAATCCTGTGGCCGCAATGCTAGAGACGTTCTTATGCCAGGAAGCATCCCCGGGTTTGCCGTCAAATCGCACACGGTCCAACACGAGTCCAGTGCCAGGATCGGTATTCTGCCAGAAGTAGCGGAAAGAGCGGCGTGAGATATCGTCCAACAGGTCATTGTCAATCTTGCTGAGGCGGTGGGTCGCCTGAGTGGCAGCCATCGCAACCGCAACGCGGGAGACCGCGCAAGGCATCAGCAGCGCCAGGCCCAGCGCGACGACGCCTATCTTCTTTAAGGCATGGACCACGCCCACGACAGGAACCCAGCCACGATACCGGGAGAGGGGACGACTATGGATCAGACCTATAATACCCAATGTCCTGAAACTTCGCCAGCCCGCGCCATTTCCCCCCAAATTCCCCGGGCCGCAATTCCCCGAATTAAACCCATGGTTTCCTCGGCCTGATTGCCGGGCGCTTCCTGATGCCAACATCGTCGCCTGGTCTATGCAAATGACTCCATTGAAAATTCTTTCGCGGTGCCGAGTGGTGCTCGAACTGAAAATCCTCGATCACCTTTCATCCTATATTGCCCCGCTCACGGCGGCCAGGTAAAAGAAGATCCTTGCGGAACTAATGAAAATCCAGCCCTCGACTTTGAGTTCTAAAACGTCCCTTGGTCGGATCTGGTTAAGGATTTCCTGTTAGATGCCATGTCCTGCTCGTGGACGTTTGTGTCGCTTGGAACCAGGAGATAGCCGGAAACGTCCTCTGGCCCGACTTTCGTTACGACCAGCTCATAAACATCTCCGTCAGGCTTCGGGTAGAATGCAACGGGAAGCTCGGCCGGATGGTTACGAACCCATATCCTGCGGCGGCTTCCAGCAATCCAGATCCACCCCCGGAATCTTTGATGAGCAAGGTCCGTGCCGGTCAGATGCAATGAAACTCCTTTGACAATTTCCTCGTCGCGATTCCTCTCGGCATTGAATTCTATTTGATCCACGGACAGCACGTCGCTGAGGGAGTCAATTTCCTGCTTACTTGAGACCTGTTGCTGTTGGATTGCTGCCAAGTCGCGAGAATACCTTGTCTTGGTAGAGGCCAGGTCCTGTCGGGTATAAGCCAACTCCCTTTGGAGTTGTGCTATAAGAGCTTGCTCCGAATGCTGGCGGGAAACTATCTGCGCAACTTGCGAGTTGAGGGCGGCTGCGCGCTGGTTTAAATCGTTACCTTCTCTTTGTCTGGCGTTTGCTACCAAATCAGCCGCGCGCAGCTGAACAAGGTTCAGCCCGGACTTCCAATCTGTACCCACCTTCTGGACCTGAGTTTCTAGGCTAGCCTGTCTGGCTTTCAAGTCGCCGAGGAGGGTTTCGAGCTTTTTCGTACGGGCACGAAGCGCTCCGAGTGAGCTCACGCGGCCGGTTACCCACTCGAGTTTAGCGTTATGATTGCTGATTACGGAATAACCATAAACCGCCGCCACTGCCAGCGCCACAGCTAAGGCTGCTAATGCTGTCCACAAACCGGCAGCCCCCCGCCGGTGGTAGATCAATGTATCGATGGACTGATCATTATCCCATTCTTCCAAGGAATGGATTTTGGTGTCATCTATTGCTGGGGTGTACTCCACACTCCATTTTCCTTCGACTGAACCCATAGACCCTCCTCCGGTGCCCTGCCAAATGGAGCAGCATACCCGGTAGTTATTGCAACTGCATTTGCAGGTTTCCCCGCTTTTGTTTCGCACGTTGAGGTCCGTGCCAAGCTCGTATCTTACATGTTGTAGAATCAATAACATGCATACTTTTCAGAAAAACAGCCAGACGACTAAGTGAGAAAGGAATACCTGGCCTACGAGAAAATTTGCAGGCGAGTGCAAGGCATGAGCGGGGCCTTTGACCCCTCCTTTCGTACCTTAGAAACGCCTTCGATTTTTTGAGCCACATTGAAAGTGAGTTTGAGGCAAAATCCGGACCTGGAAAAAGAAGGGTTTTGCTGTGAAGAACAGATTCTCTGCCGAACAGATCGTAGCGATTTTGAAGCAGGCGGAGCTGTGGATTCCAGTGGCCGAGTTGGTCCGCCAGGTAGCCGTCTTACAACAGACTTTTAACCGGTGAAAGAAGAAACGCAGCAGCATAGTGGTCGACCGGGTCCGGGAGCTGAACTAGAGTCGGGAGGAAAATGCACATCTGAGACGGATTGTGGCGGATCTGATGCTGGATAAGGCCATGCTGCAGGACGTGCTGTCAAAGGGTTCTGAAGCCTCCACGGTACCGTCCGGCAGTGGAATACCTGTGTAAGAGCTATGCCGTCAGCCAGCGTCGGGCCTGCCGCCTGCACCGCGGGACTCATCTGCACCCGAGCCATCTCATCATCGGAACCTATTGTTGTACCCATCGCCTTTGCCCCAGCAGCCTACAGACGTGCTCCTCGCTCAATTCCTACTCCTGCTGCGCGTGCTTCGCAGGACAACGCTGCCCCTCGGGGCTTATCCTCTGCGCCACCTCGCGCCGGACGTGCTTCCCCAGCGAAAGGTCAGCAACTAACCGCGTGTTCTCTCTTTCCAGTTCCTTGAGCCGCTTCGCCTAGCCAGCTTCAGCCCGCCAATTTGGTTCCACCACCGGCAGCAGGTCTGTTCACAGGTCCCTGTCTCGCGGGCCGACTGTGCTGCTTTCTTCCCGTTTGCTACCTCGACTTCGATCTTCCGAAGCAGATTCACGGTCTGCGCCGTATGCGTCCGGGGAACCCAGCTTCCGCAGTAGAAATGCCTGCCCGATAATTCCATTACATTTGATCGGCAACGCCACAATGAGAGTGAGCGCATGACCCAAGGCGGAGGTGTGGAGTGACCAGCGCCGGGGAGGGTAAGTCGAAGAAACAGAAGATCAATGTCACTTTATTTTGTAATCGTTGGTAAGAATGCACCAGCTTCCTTCGAGGCTCGTTCGGTGGACGCCAAGTTCAGCGAGAGTAAGTTCTTTGGTAAAATCAAAGTTTGATGTGAGTGTCACGGTTATCTGCATCTCTCTCTGGCACGGACGAGGTACTACTTTGATCTTCTTAGCCACTTTGTTCCGAAGAACGAAGCCATGTGACTGGCGTTCAAGGGATAACAAGAGGACCAAGGAGGACGGGTTCTGTGACCAGTGAACTGGCTCGCGATCACTGTACGATTTCTGTCGTCTGGCTTGGGGGCTGAGTGCGCGAACCGCTCAAGAATCGTTTCTCATCGCTTTTGCGATGAGAGGAAAGGTTTTTCTTCAATAGGAAGCATGGACTCGCTTATTCAATGCCGGGTCGAGGCAGTGAACTGCGGAGCCGGACCTTGAGAAAGCCTGGAAAGTACATTGGGTGGCGCCATGGACCACTGACAATACGATGCGCTTGTGGTTTCTCAAATAGCGTGCTGACTTGGAACGTCTAAGGCGGTGAGACAAAGGGTGTAGTTGGGCTGCCGGCCGCATACTTCTCGTTTAGACACAGAAAACGGAGCACTTGCAGGCTGGGACAAGGGATCAGTATGATCTTGTTGCTGGCCGGGTCCCCGCTGCTATGAAGCTCCTGACAAACCAAAGCATCTTCCGGGGATAAGGGGCGTAGGAAATCGGGTCTTTGCGAAGGGCCGTTAGTCATTTATCGTCCAAAGAACAAGAAAGAATTGTCCATGCCAACTCCTGACAACCGACTGCGAATTGCAGCGGTGGTGGTTACTTACAACCGACGTACGCTGCTCGATGTTTGTCTTAGTGCCCTCGTCAGTCAAGAGCGCCCTCCAGACGAGATTCTAGTGATCGACAACGCCTCCACCGATGGCACACAGGAGATGTTAAAGCAGAAGTACGACGGAAGAATCAGTCACGTCAGGCTGGAGGAAAACCAGGGAGGATCCGGAGGCTTCTATGAAGGAATCCGGTTAGCGTACGAGAAGGGCTACGATTGGATTTGGGTGATGGACGACGATGTCGAGCCCGCCGCCCATGCACTCGAAGCCTTGGTGGAGTCACCAGCGTTTGGTGACCCTGCTGTCGGGCTCTTGGCGTCACTTGTGCTTGACCCCAGTCCCCAAGATGGGGCCCCGCATTCCGAGCAGCCCGACGGGGTCACGGCGGCAAGTCCGAGTGGTGCCAGCCGGCTACCGGTCGGTTTCGGGCATTACAAGAGATTCAACGCGATCATGGGCTTTCAACTGGTTGTCACCCATGAGTCTCTGGCATCTCCGCTGATCCCCATCGAAGCCGCAGGTTTTCTAGGAGTTATGATCCGGCGAGGCGCTATTGAAGCCGTGGGACTTCCACTTAGAGAACTCTTTATCTACTGGGACGATACGGAGTTTATCTATCGGATCTCCAGGCGTTTTAAGGTTTTCCTGGTTCCTTCCAGCAGGGTTCTTCATGGACAAGGTCAGCATGTGAGATCTCCTCGCACGTTTTTGGGGTATGCAAAGCTGGGGGCGGGGGTGCCTTTTGCCCAAATCTGGAAACTCTATTATTATGTTCGAAACGAAACCTATGTCAGGACAAGGTATGCGAAACCATGGCTTGCCCCGTTCGTTGCACCGTTGGTGTTGGCAAGGTATGCCGCAACAACGTTGTTATTCTATGACCATCCGTTCCCAAGATGTAAGGTCCTCTGCCGAGCGGCTTTCGATGGTGCGCTTGGCCGGCTCGGCAAGCGAACCATGCTTGGAGAAAACAAGCGTCGGTAACCTGTGTTTTGGGTTATTTGCCGTCCAAAATCGTAATTGAGCTATTGGTATAGAAGAGTCTGCCAGCGCTACGCTTCCTCAGAAAGCGGGTCAGTATGCCGTAAGGCTGATCATAGGCCGGAAATTTAATAGCCGCTGCATAGGGGCAAACGGCGAACTTAGGAAATTCATACATTTTTTTGTGACAACGGACCGACAAAGATGTCGAGGGTTTCAATTATAATGAGCATACGAGCCGAGCAATGATTGAGGCGGTCCAGGCGGCCGCGACCAGGCCGGCCATGTTCAAGGGATACGCTTACGGGCTGGCGAAATGGCATTTTACCTGTCGAAGTACTTCCATCAAGGGTGAAGAGTGAAAGAACTGTGACAACACAGACGATGCCCGCGACTTATGCATATTGTCCTCTTTGTGGAAGTGGTGAATTTCGGTTTGCCTTCCATGACAAGTCCGAAGGCTTTCACTTCCTGATATTGGAATGCCGGAAGTGCGGTCTGCTGGTGAGTAATCCGCGACTGAAGCAGCGGTTTTTTAATTCCATAAGTGACGTTGATTCTCACCAGATTGATGTGTGTTCCCGTAATTTGCATAAGTACAAATGGCTGTTCAATTTTCTGCCTCCCGACGGTTCGCATCCGCGCCTGCTGGACGTTGGTTGTTGCAGGGGTGAGTTTGTCGGCCTCGCTTTGAAGCACGGATATGATGCCTATGGGATAGATATGGTACCGGTCTTTGTCAAATACGCACGAAGTTCTTTCGGAGAGCGGTTTTCCTTGGTGGAATCTGACATGAAGTCAGCTGTGGAAAAGCTGGGCGTCACATCATTTGACATCATCACGTTATGGGATGTCATCGAGCATATCGATGAGCCAATTGAATTCTGTCGCAACCTTACAGAGTTCTTGCGGCCTGGCGGGTCGATTTTTTTCCGAACTCCAAACAGGCAAGGCCAAATGATCAAGCGCTGGCTATTGCATCCGTTGTTTGGTGACCGGATAACGTATGTCAATCCCATTGAACACGTTCAGATCTTTGGACCTCCCAATATCCTGATGCTTGCTGAGATCTGTGGGTTGAAAATGACCCGTTGCGTGCCCTCTGACGTGGAAGCCTATGGCGATCGTGGAAGTTTTTTTGATTGGGCAAAGCGTTTTGCCTATTGGCCGGTGATCCGATCCACCTTCCGCATTACAGGATGGAACCTTGGGCATAGCTTGAATTGTGTCCTGACCAAGGCAGAGTAATATCAATGCAGGCACGAGTTGGCTGATCTAATGCCCAATGCAGTCGCAGGCACTAAACACTTGAGCCGACGGAGTCAGCATATCGGCAAGCCGCCTGACGGAACAGAAACAGCGCCCGGTTGAATGGAAAAGAATCATGTGACCGCACCGGCGTGCGTTCGCGCACTCTGGATTTTGAGAATTAATGTACCCGCAAGGATGTTTGGGAAGCCAGCGTGATTGAACTCGCCATCTCCATTTGTGTCGTAGCGATCATTTTTCTGATCTACAAGCGATACGGTAATATTTTCAGCCTTCCTTTTTTCTGGGCAGCAGTCTTTGCGTGCCTGTACGTGGGGCTTCTGGAATTTCGCGCTGAGTTTGGGGGATCTTCCTACATTTACGGAGCCCTTGGTTTTGGGTTTTTTTATCTGGGTCTGCTCGCAGCTGACTTTATCCTGCTGCACCGTACCCGCACTGCAAAAGCCAGAAGCAGGCGCCAACACCAGAACTGCGACAATCCAGAACCTGATCCAAAAGCAGAACGACAACCTAATCCCACCAGGATCATGTTGCATTTTCCACGCCTGCCCTTGAATGTCGGTCTTTTCGTGTCGTTACTTGGTGCAACGTGCGTCACGATTCTGTTTTTCTCAAACGAGGGAATTCCAATCTTTTCGAGTTTTCCTGCTTTAGCCTGGGTTCAAACGACCAGCGGAATATCCAACCGGCTTATGACTGTATTCGGCCCTGGTTGTTATGCGAGCTTGGGACTTGTGGCCTGGGCTGTTCATCGAGAGACGCGCTCTTCAGCAGCGAAGGGACTGATGTATCTGGGATTGGGGCTGGCAATTCTTGCTCAGTCACTGCTGGCCTCGAAGGCCGCCGCAATTTTGATTTTTATCTGGTTCAATATCATGCTCTTCTATCTGAACAAGAAGCGTGAATTTCGGAAATCGATACTCCCATTTATTCTCGTTGTTGTTCCTATATCTGCTGCGATTGTAATGGTTCGCCTGGTGTCCTCCTACGGGTACTGGCAGGCCCGGAGCGTTTCGCAGACCTTTGTCACTCGGCTCACAAATGAGGCCGCTGGACCTGTTGACTTCATTTTCAAGGACATGAATCGCTTCGGCCCCATGCACGGCGGAGCAATGCATCTTGAAGTGGAGCGAATTGAGGAGCAACTGACGGGACAGACCAAAACGCCGATCCTCACGGAATACGTGTTCAACTTGCTGACCGGCTTGCCAGCACAATCTACGGGCCTGTCCGCGGCCTTGACACTCGGAGCAACCGGATATGTAGAATGGGGGCTGGCTGGCCTACTGATTTATTCGTTCGTGCAAGGGCTGGTGTACGGGTGGATTCACAGGTATCTATTGCGTCAGGAAGCAATGAGCATTGTCATGCTCATATTCTGGGGAAGCATTTTGAATTATGTTATGGCTGCAAGCATTTCGGGAACCATTTTGGTGGGTATAGCGAGTGCTTTGTTGGCTTTTGTTCCTCCTCTGATTTTGCTCCTCCCTTTTTGCGCCTTTTTTCTGTTGCCGTTGGCGCGCCGCTATAGCACTTCAGAAGGCAGGAGGGTTTCCAAGGTTTCTGAAGCGTGACAGATACGCGCTGTCAATGCATAAGGTTCTTTTTGTCTGCTAGGAGCTCAAGGATGGGGGATTTCCGCAAGTACTTTCGAGCATTCTTAACTTAATGTACCGGGATATGTTTGATCCGGTGTTAGTCGCGTATTCAACCGCTTGTGTCTATCCTGTGCCCCACGGGATCACCGAACGTATTCTCCGGGTTGAGGGCGGTGGCAGCCTGTTCTGGAAACTGAGTGTAACCTGATCGCAGTGTTCCGTTTACGACGAGTTCTTCTCGATGAGCAACCAGAAATTGCAGTGGGGATGGGCGGAATCACAAATTGGGCCTTGATCTTGGCATCCAAGCTGACAAGGAAGAAGATTGCAATCATTATTGGGGAACATGGGGCCGGAGCGCTTGAAATTCGTAAGGACCGGGTTACCGTGAGGGTCATCAGTTTCCTCAACAAGTTTCTTTTTCCGTTGGCAGATCGGATTATCGCAATCTCAGGTGGGGTACGGGATTACCTCGTGGACGGACTTATGATTTCAGGGGGAAAAATCTTCTCGATTACTAACCCTATCGACATTGGAAGGATTCAGCAGCTTTCTCAAGAACAGGTTGACCATCCCTGGCTGGTTCATAAGGATAAGCCGGTCATACTTTGGGTCGGTCGAATAGTGGCCGTTAAAGGT
>JAJYJL010000979.1 GCA_021789565.1 Acidobacteriota bacterium | reverse complement strand
TCCGATGTCGCCATAGTCCCCGTGAAAATTCAGGCTGGGCAGCCGCTCGCTGCGCGCCGCCTTCTTCAGTGATTCAGCCGCGCGAACCTGGGCCTGCAGGCTTTTGTAATCGGCGCGGGTCGCAAGCGCTCGTGCAATTGCCCCGTCAAGCGAGATGGGTGGTGGTGGGGTATAAGGCACCGTGTCCGTCAGCCGAAACTTCTGCGCCACCGGCAGCCCGATCCCACGCGCCAGGGCCAGCTTCTCCGTTTCGTACTGGTTCTTGAGATAGATCAGCCGTTGCCTCTCTGCCTGGAGTTCCACCTGGCTTCGGAGCACATCGATTCCGGGCACCATGCCCGCTTTCTTCATGTCGACGGCGCGGTCGTAAACCGCCTGCGCGGTGTCCTGTTCGGCCTGCGCAGCGTGGACACGACTTGATCCGGCGATGGCCTGCAGATAAAGATTGGCCGACACCAGGACCACCAGATCACGCGCGTTCTGGTAGGTGTAATGCGCGGCTTTGAGGTTCTCGGATTCGGCCTTCTCCAGGTGAAGGTCCTTCAGATCCAGAATCGGTTGGTCCAGGTATCCACGGACGTCAAATACTCCGAACGGACCGATGATGGGAGGCACGCCGGGAAAGTCCGGGAATCCGAGCGCCTTCAGATTGATCTGCTCGCTGGATTCTGACGCCCCGGCTGATATCTGCGGCAGCAGCCGGCTGAGGGCGCGAATCCTGGCGCCTCGCGCCTGTTCTGTTGCCTGGTCGCTCATCAGGATGCCCAGGTTATACTTCAATCCGCGGTTGATGGCATCCGCCAGGGACAACGATAGTTCTCCCGGCTGGGCCGGCCCCGGCGGGGCGCTCCCAAGGAAGGGGCTCTGCGACGGCGCCTGCATCAGGGACGCGGCTGAGTCTGCCGCAGATGGTCCTGTCCCGGCGGCCCCGGCGGAGTAACTGTTCATGGCAGGCCCGCCCTGTGCGACTGCAACGGTCCAGGCACAAAAAAGTGCGGCGAGCAGTAGACCCTTAGTCCGTGCGTTGTTGGTCACGCTGCGATTCCTCTCCAAACAAGATCGATAACAAAATTGATATCAGATTCGACATCCTTCTTTGACCAGCCAAGAACCCGTTGCACAATGATGCCCCGGATCAGGTCGCTGATGGCGACGGCTGCCGTATCGGCGCGGATTTCCCGGATGGCCCCGCATTGAATGCCTCGCTGGAGCACCGCCTCCAACGTACGCGCCTGCTCGAGGTACATCTCTTCAATGTAGTGTGGCATCTGGTCCGGGTGGGTGAAGCCGCTTCCGAGTTCGGAAAAATAAATCCGGAAGAAGTCTCGGTTTGCCTCGAAGTATTGAATCTTGATCTCGATGAAAGCACGAATCTTGTTTTCGGGAGCTTCTTCCGACGCCAGCCGGGCCTGAATTTCAGCGTGAAGCTCAGTGATCCCGTGCTTGAGCGCCGCCCAGTAGACGTCCTGCTTTGATTTGTAATAGAGGTAAACGGTGCCTTTGGAGACTCCGGCCGCGGTGGCAATGTCATCGACGGTGGAGGCGTGAAAGCCCTTTTCTGCAAATACTTTCCGGGCAGCCTCCATCAGCTCGGCGGTGCGGAACTCCTTGATGACTTCCTTGCGAGTTTTGCCGAGGATGGGCATTGATGAATAATGAGCTCAATAAAATGACTGATTAGTCAGTTTATTAAACTATTGGTTTGGAGTCAAGGAGGATTCTTGGTTCCCTGTCATGGCTTGCAGGGCATGAAAGCTGGAGGCCAGCGCCGGACGTTTCCCGGGACCCCATTCCACTGCATGTTCGCCCTAAACTAATGAGATGTTCCGCCCGGCCGATTCGGTTCAATGGTGAGCCATAGCGTATAATTTTCTGCGGCCCGCGAAGTCTGGATGGGGCTTGCGCATGGGGCAATCTCTGGTTATGGTTGGGATTCAGGAGGTATGATGGGGCGCAAAAAGGCGTGGCTATCATGGAGCAGCGGCAAGGACAGCGCCTGGTCGCTTGAAGTCGTGCGCAGTCAGGGAGAGTACGAAGTGGAAGCTCTACTGACCACGGTGAATGCTGAATTCCAGCGCGTGGCCATGCACGCTGTCAGGGTATCGCTGCTGCGGGCACAGGCGGAAAGCGCAGGCATTCCGCTGGTGACCGTGCCAATCCCTTATCCCTGCCCGAACGAGGCCTACGAAAAAGCCATGGGGTTGGCGATCGGCAGAGCTCGCACCGAGGGCATTACCCACATGATCTTCGGCGACCTCTTTCTGGAGGATATCCGCCGCTACCGTGAGGAAAGACTGGCCGGCACCGGGATCACTCCGGTTTTTCCGCTGTGGGGGCTTGATACGCGTCAACTGGCCGAGGAGATGGTGGATGGAGGGCTGCGGGCGCTGCTGACCTGCGTGGACCCCAGTAAGCTGGACGCGTCCTTTGCCGGTCGCTGCTTTGACGCCGCCCTATTGGCCGACCTGCCCGCCGATGTCGACCCTTGCGGAGAAAATGGCGAGTTTCATACCTTCGCTTACCAGGGGCCGATGTTCCGGTCACCGATTGAGGCTGTCACGGGTGTCATGGTGGAACGCGATGGATTTGTTTTTGCCGACGTGCTTCCAAGGCCGGGAAACTAGCGTCGCTGCAATAGTTCCCTCCATTCCGGTGCCTACCCTATGAAAAGTCCAAGGTGCCTGAAAATAGTCATTCGCGTTGTTCAATCTGGAAATAAACTCTCTTAAAGGCACTTTAAGACCTTTTCCCTGATCGCTTCAATAACTCCTTTATTTGCAATGTGTTTTCAAAAATGAATTAAGAAGGGCGGAGAATCGGTATCCGACCGCCAATGAATGGGTAAAGTTAACGATCATCGTTTAGTCTGAAGAGCCGGTGTAATTTTTTCTTGATGACGCCCATCCGGTGTGCAAAAACTTCCACGACAATGTACATATTGCATACTTGTTTTATGAGTAACTAAGGTTTTTCATGCATTTTTGTTTGTAAATTTCCCTGCTTGAATAAAAGGTTAGCGACGCTATGATGTTCTGCAAAATCAGCGCGAAGCCTCTCTGGACTTTCGCCATTTATTGGCAGCGGAAAAGGGCCGTTAGTGGTTGCTATTGCAATAGTTCTGGTAGTCAGGGCGTGTAGAAGGGCGAACAGAGTTTCATGCTGGGCGGAAGGTGCCATCGCAGCATCGGCCAGGTGGTTTTTGCAAGGAATTCGGTCTGGACTTAGCAGCCTGAAAATTGTTGTCCGACGAATTGGAACACCATTTGCTTAGTAGTATGGCGTTGGCTGGGAACGGAACGCCGGTTGACAAAGTTCCAGCCGCAAGCAGGACGGCGGAACAAGTGAGATTGAGATTGTTTCCCTGCTCGTGGTGAAGAGCCGCGAACGCGATGATGAGAAGGCGTTCGGCAGATGAATCAGGCACCGCCACGATGCTCAAGGGAAACGACGGATGACCCGAGGCCAGCGTCCCCCTCCCCACGGCACTCGGGGCTCAGCCTGGG
>JAJYJL010000034.1 GCA_021789565.1 Acidobacteriota bacterium | reverse complement strand
GCTGCGAAGCGCTGGAGCCCGATCAAGTTCGCGCCATGGAACTGAAATGACCGGCAGCACACAAGTCTAGCCCCTGGGTCCTCGCATGCACATCCCTTGCACGAGTCTGCCCCTGTGATATGCTTCGCTTTCACCGGATGATCGATCTGCGAATTCATGCTGAGCTGCTGGTGGCGCCATAAATAGAACAGGGCAAGAAATAGCAGCGACTCTCCCTGCCGAGGGGGTAGTGGTTCGATTACGGGACGGAAAGTCCCTCGCCGGCATGGACTCCAAAAGCGCTTTGAGCGGCGCCGCGCGAGCCTGGTATTACGACGACGTGGACAACACCCTCTGGGTCAGGTTTCCCGATCAGGGCGCTGCCAGCACGGTGCAGGTGGAAAAGTAAAGCCTACCGACAGCGGAATGCGCCGGTAATGCTGGGGCAGAATCCCTGCATCCCGGGGAATTGCAATCGCCATGAATGACATGCAACAGGAGCCTGCCAACAACGCCGATGAGGGAACAGCGGCGGTTCGAACGGAAGCCGGTGCGCAGTCGGTTTCCGATTCAACACCGCTGTTGTGGCTCACGGTGCTCAGCCTGGACGCTCCCGCGGTCGCTGTGCTGTGGCAACTGCTTTTTGCCCGATCGTTCCATGCGCGGCTGGGCGCCAGTGTTACCCTTCTTTTGGCGCTCGTAGTGTGGCTGATCTACGTGGCGGACAGGGTGCTCGACGCTTTGAAGGCCCCGGCCGAGGGCGCCGAATCCACCCGGCACTTATTTTACCGCCGGCACTTGTGGGCGTTTCTGTTCCCGCTGTGCACCGGCTTCGTGCTGGCCGCCTGGATTTCCTTAACGCGCCTGGACATGAGGACCTTTAGCGATGGCGTCGTCATTCTGCTGGCCGTCGGCGCCTATCTGCTCGCGGTGCATCTGGTGTCGCAAGGGCGCGAATGGCTGCCCAAGGAAATGCTGGTGGGCGTCCTGTTCGCCCTGGGCACCTGCTTTCCGGTCTGGGAGCACATGGGCCAGGACGTCGCGACGCTGGTGGGGCCGTTCCTTTTGTTTACGGCTCTCTGCTGGATGAACTGCGCGGCTATCGAATTCGAAGAATGGACCCGGCTGCGCGGGCGTCGGTTCGGGGTACCTCACCCCTGGACCGTCTGGATGGGGGGACAATTCCTTTTGATCTCAATTGCCACAGCCGCTGTGGCTCTCGGCTTCGTCCTGGTCGAGGTCGGTGGCGGACAATGGCAGATTTCGGCGGCAGAGATGCTCAGCGCTCTGGCATTCGCCCTGATTCGTTATAAGAAGGAATCACTATCCATTGACCAGTTCCGAGTGTTGATGGATATTGCGTTGGTCACACCGCTGTTTTTCCTGCTCTCTTAGAAGGGGCTCCTGGCAGGTGGCGGTTATCGCTCAGAAGGGCGGCACGGACTCGACCGATCGCGCGCGTGGGTGCGGTTTGTGATTTCCTGATGCAGCATGTATTTTTTACCCACTGTTTCAGAATTGGACACTTTTTTTGGCGAACCGAAATTTCACGCCATAAAGTTTTGTAAGTATAACAAAATAATAGACTTGAAAATTTTCAGGTTTTTTGGGAAAATCCCATACGTCCCATTTTGGGCTGGAAGGGACTATGTAGGCTCGTCATGGAGGCTCTGATCCTAACTGTGAAGGGTGGAAGAGCAGTGGCAGGAGCGGCGGCCAGTGGGTAGTGATGGGCAGCAAGAGGAAGTCTGGCGCGCGGGCGGCACGCCCATTGAGCGATTCAGTGATTGGCGATTGGGCGATTGAAAAAACCGCGGCTGGAGCAAACGTTGACTCTAAATGTCCGCCACCCGACAGTTGCCGTTCAGACCGTCCCGCTCCGGGGAGTTACGGGTTTTTCGATCACCGGCCGTGGGCGGTGGCGGCGGCGGCTTTGCGTCGCCACTGTGGCGGGCTGGACCCACGACTACGCCGCTAGCCAACCCTCAACCCGTTCCCGCGCCCCTCGAAAGAGGGTGGGGGCGCATCGCGACGGGGTGAGGAGTCAGTTGAATTGAACGATTGAATCCATTGCGATTGCCCGATTCGCCTTAACAGGTTGTTGAAAAACCGAACCGCCCTGATGGTCCCGCGGAGCGGGAGAAGCATCTGCTGTATCTTAATGAAAAATGAGTAAAGCAGATCCTTCTCTTCGCTCAGGATGACGTAGCCCAGGGAATTTTTCAAAAAACCTGTTAATCGCCTGATCAGCCATTTGGTGCGGCCTTTCAATCGCCCATCACAAATCGCCAATCGGTTTCCCGCACCAATCGCCGCTCCTTTTCATCCTTCATCCTTCACACTTCACACTTCGTCCCGCCTTCCGCTTTCCCCCTGCTTCCTGCTTCCTATTCGCCATTCCCTGCTTCATCTGTTTTGCATTTCATAAATGGATATTCCTCATCTTCGTACTTGCGCCTGAATTGCATAAGTGGTATACCCTTGGCATCGTATGTCGCGGCGAACGCCTGCCGCGAGTCTGGTAGCGCAGAGTTGTTCTGTAACTCTGCGGCTCTTAATTCATGGGAGCCCGTAGCAGAAACCGCCCCGCCGCTTCCGGAAGTTGAACCCCTGCCCGACCAAGGGGAGTATCATGAAAAGGATTCTTGCCACAGAGCGGACCGCGGACTTCAAAACCGGAGAACTGCGCTGCAAGCCCGAAGCCTGGGCAGCAAAAAGAGCTCAGTATCAAAGCAAGGATAAGCGGCTAATGGCGGCCTGAGCCTGACAGTCGCAAGCCGAATTTCTTGAATCTGGGGGCCTTAATGGGAATCGCGGGTGACCACCTGCAACTCAAGACTTTGGACGAGCCACCGGAATACTGCGAGTACGCCTTGGGTCCCTGCGATCAGAGCTTCGAAGGCACCCGTCATTCCGATGTCCTGATTCTTTACCCTAGCGAGCCACAGGTCATCGCGCACACCATCGAATCGGCTGCCGAGCAGCTAAAGAACTCAGCCGGGGACAGACAATGGGCCACTTGGAGGGAACTCGGCATAACCGGGAGGGTCATTTTCTGCCAGATATGTAAATCCATGAGGTTCGCAAAGCTGGTGGTCGCCGACGTTACAACGTTAAATTTTAACCTCCTTTTTGAAATCGGCTACGCGCTTGGCTTGGGAATTCCGGTCCTGCCAATTCGGGACACATCCTACGTGCGCGACAGGAGGATTTTTGACGAGTTGGGGTTGCTGGACACGATTGGTTACCTTGATTTCCAGAATTCCGCCGAACTCTCTGAGAAGGTCTTGTCCCGGAGCCATGCCGTCCCTCCGTTTGGGCCCGTTCCCCAGATTAACAAAGAGCAGCCGCTTTACGTGGCGAAGAGCCACGTGCAGAACGAAGGGATGATTCGCCTTATGTCGGCCTTAAAGAAATCCGGGCTGCGTTTCAGAACTTTTGATCCGAGGGAGTCCTCACGTCTTTCGCTTCACGACGCGTTTAAGCAAGTGCATTCGTCGCTGGGAGTCTTAGTCCACTTGGTTGGAGAATGGAGGGCCGGGGCCACCGTGCATAACTCACGTTGTGCTTTTGTGGCGGGTCTAGCGATGGCGGCGGGCAAAAACGTACTAATGCTTCAGGAGCATGAGCCTCGCTCCAGCAGTCCTCAGCCGATCGACTATCGTGATGTCGTTCGTTACTACACGAATCCAAAGAAGATACCGGACATTCTCATCCCGCTCGTAAAATCGGTCGTTGGTAAACTGCAAGAGACGAGGTTTATTCCTACAACGCTTCCGCTGACGCCGCTGGAAAAGGTTGACCTGGGCGACCTGGCTGCCGAAAACGAAATACGGGCTCTTGGCTCGTACTTTGTGCCCACCGGTCAATACAATCAAGCCAAGAGGGGGCACGCTAGGCTAGTGGTCGGTCGAAAAGGGGCTGGGAAGACAGCGATTTTTTACGGCATCCGAAGCGCATACTGGCCAAGCAGGGCCCACCTCGTTCTTGACCTCAAACCGGAGGGCCATCAACTCTTGAAACTGCGCGAGGCCGTGCTTCGGGAACTTTCGCCTGGGTTTCAGCAGCATGTCTTGACGGCTTTCTGGAATTATCTGCTCTCTATGGAGATCGCACAGCGGATTATCCATAATGACGAGGCGATAGCGTACCGCGACGTACGGCTGAAAGAGGCCTTTGACAATGTCGTGAGCTCTTACCACACCCACAAGGGCCACGCTGCTGAGCAGGGCGACTTCTCCGAGAGATTGCTGGCGTTGGTCGATGACATAGTTGATCGCAAAGCAACTATCGAGAAAGTTCAGGGCACGGGGGAGATTACGCAGCTCGTTTACCGGAGTGATATACGACCGCTAAACGATTCCCTGTCCACTTATTTGAAAATGAGTAGACGGGAGGATGTATGGTTGCTTTTCGATAACATTGACAAAGGCTGGCCAATACTTGAGGCGCTGCCTGAGGACATACTTCTAATTAAAAGCTTGTTAGAGGCTTCGAGGAAGCTTCAGAGACAGTTCCTCAACAGGGACATTGACCTTCATGCGGTCGTCTTTGTAAGAAATGATATTTATGATCACTTGCTCCTCGACCCGGCGGAAAGGGGCAAGGAGACGGCGGTCATTCTGGACTGGGACGACCCGGAAGTCTTCAAGGAAATCCTGCGTCGTAGGATAATCTTGAGCACGGGGCTGGAAGGCACTTTTGATGATCTCTGGGGCTTCTTTTTTGCAACGCACGTGGGAGGCGAGGACTCATTTTCCTACGTAATGAGACGGACACTAATGAGACCGCGTGAGTTCCTCCGCTTTATTCGAGATTGCATCAATGTTGCCGTAAACAGGGGGCACGAGCTCGTTTCCGAACAGGATATTTTACACGCGGAAACTCCGTATTCGCATGACGCGCTTGTCGATTTTACCCTCGAGCTAAAGGACGTGAAACCGGAGTACTCCAACGTCCCGTACGTTTTTATTGGAGCAAACACAGTTTTTCCCGCTACGGTGGCCGAAAAGCTCATAGCCGAAGTTGGTGTACGGTCGGCGGACATTGCCAGCGTTATACGACTGCTACTATGGTTCGGCTTTCTTGGCATCCACGTGTACCCCGATGAGGAGCGCTACTCGTACCAGTTCCAACACAACGTACAGCGGATGCAGAGCGGGCTCAGCCAGTTCGCGTTCTGTATACATCCCGCGTTCCGCCAGGCGCTCGGGTGCGTTGAACAGTAGCAGAAAGCAGGGGGCCTCAGTCGGTGAACTTCTAATCGTGGTTTTTCCTGCGCGGGTGGCGCATCCGTTCAGATGCCCGGCACGCATGTACCACAAATATCTTGATAATTCAGAGAAACTTGTTAGAGGGTGGCCAAGATGCAAAAAGGCAAGATATTCGTCGAGCGGCGTGAGCAGGGAGACTATGCTGTGCGCTGGGCAGATTCTGAGAGAGCTAGCGCCGTGTGCCCAACTCAGGCGGAGGCCATTGAACGCGCCCGGGAGATTGCGCCGGAGGCAGCGATTCTCGTGGAGCGCGTCCGGACCACAAAGGTCGGCGGCCCTGACAAGTGGCGTCGGCACTAGCAGCCGGTCGCGGCACGGAGTCATGCGCCGTCCGTCTCTTTCGCGGCTGACGCTTGCCTTGTAGGGTCTGCGTTCTCGCGAAGCGCGGGTGGCGCAGACCTCGCGCCCTGCGGGAGCTGCGGGTTTTGATTTCGTTCACAGAAAGAACCGCGGGCCTCAACATCGGAGGAGTGCGCCAGCAGCGCGTGCCACAGGGGATGAGGAGATGCCGCAGGCCGTGGCACGGGCGTCTCGCCCGTGTAAGAACCATGGGCAGGATGCCCATGCCACAAAACATAGCCAGAAAGAACCGCGGACCTCAACATCCGAAGGCCGCGCCGGCAGCTTGCAATCACGCAATCGTCATTGATTCAATCCGTCAATTTTAAGGACCCCCTCACCCGCCGTCGTACCTCCGGCACCCTCTCCCCCAAGAGAGGGCTTTATTTTTTTGGGGGGGCCGGCGGCTGAAGCCGTGCGCGGTTGCTACCATTTGCGGCACGGATGAATCCGTGCCCTTTCGCAAAAGCGCGGACACCCTCTCCCCTCGGAGAGGGCGTTATTTTTTGGGGCGGCGCCAGCAGCGGGGCCTGGCGGTCCCAAGTCGCAGGCGGGAATCACCTGAAGGTGTGATTTTGGTCACGGACGGAGGTGGGGGACCATGGGATGATGGCCTCAAAGGGAAGGAGGCGAGCATGGTCTGCGTAAAATGCGGCAGGGAAGGTATCGATTCCAGTGATGCTTTTTGCCGTCACTGCGGGTCCTCTCTTGCAACTCCGGCGGCAGCGGGCGAATGCGCCGCGTGCGTCGGTGAAGAAAAGCCAGGGAGGGCGGCGGTTTCGGACGGCGGCAAAGGTTTGCAGATTTTGGGCGGAGCGATCTTTGTGGTGGTCGCGCTGTTGGCTCCCGCCGTCGCCCTTTTTATCGGGTTGCCCAACTTTGGTGCGAGTGTTTTGCCCTGAGTGGCGGGAAGCTTGATGCTGGCTGGTTTGGGCATGGCCTTCATCGGAACCAGGCTGCGCCACGCCCATTAGCCGGCCGCCACGGGACCGGGTTTGTGGCGCGGGGTCTTTGTTTTGTAGCGCCTGGCTTGAGCCCGGCATTTTCCCCGCCCTTCTCAGACCCCTGCCGGCCTGAAGGTTGGAGCTACAAAGGCATTGGTTTCGTGTCTTGAAACACCGCCGCCGGCTCTTCCTGCAATCACCCAATGATTCGATCCGGCAGTCGCCAATCGCTCAATCATTCAATGCCTCAGCCCGTGGGCCGGAGGTGGGCGTTGGGGCGGAACTGGTCGCTGGGGTCGGACTGGTTTTCCGGCGGCAGCAGGCGGCGGTGGTTGGAGGCTTCCCGCAGGCGGTTTTCGGCGTCCTCCCAGGGCACGGTCCACCCGCACGTCACCGTCAAGGCGCAAGAGGAAGTCGCGCTGGCGCAGCAGATTCTGCAGGACGCCCACGACAATTGCCTGATCAGCAATTCGATTGTTGCGCAGGTGAAGATCTCTCCCGATTTCCGCGTGGCGACGGCAGCGGAGTAATTCACTGCCGGACACTTGCCGCAGCTTCCACCGGGGTCACAGGGGATAACGAGCAGCTCCGCAGGCGAAGAGCGCCTACACTTTGGCAGGCTGGTTTGAGGAGAGCGGAACCGGCTCAGCGGAAGCGCTTGCGGGTTTGGACCTGGGCTCAACCTTCCAGAACGACAGCAGGCTCAGCGACCAGTTTTCCAGGATGTCCCAGGCCGTGGCGCTTCCGGTCTTCTCCGCGTGCGCCAGCACAAGCTGCCGCAGCAGGTGGGAATCGCCCGGCTCAATCACCCGCTCGATTTTGACCAGCTCAGGATTGTAACGCTGTTCGAAGCGGCCGAGGGAATCGAAGACGAAGGCGACCCCGTTGGTCATGCCGGCGCCGAAATTCCTTCCCGTCTCGCCCAGGATCACAATCGTTCCTCCGGTCATATACTCGCAGGCATGGTCGCCGGTGCCTTCAACCACGGCGGTCGCTCCGCAGTTGCGCACGGCAAACCGTTCTCCGGCGCGGCCGGCGGCAAACAGTTTGCCGGCCGTGGCGCCATAAAGGACAGCGTTGCCCATAATGACATTCTGGCTGGATGTGAAAACCGCCTCTTTCGGCGGCCGGATAATGACTTCGCCGCCGCCCAATCCTTTGCCCACGTAATCGTTGGCTTCGCCGTCGAGCACCAGCCGCAGGCCTTCAGTGAGGAAAGCTCCAAAGCTCTGCCCGGCGCTTCCGCTGAAGCGGAACTCGACGTTCTGGTCCTTCAACCCGCGGTTCCCGTAGCGGACGGCAATGACGTTTGAGGCGCGAGCGCCGATGGTGCGGTTGATGTTCCTGATCTTGTACTCGCGGACAATCGACGTGCCGTGGTCGAGGGCCTCTTTCACGTCCTCGGCCATTTGAAGCGCCAGCGGATCCAGGTTCCGCGCGGGCATCCGGGCGCGGACGCTGGAGCGGATTTCAGGATCGGGCCGGTGAAGCAGCGGACGAAGATCCAACTGGCCGCGCCGTCCCTCAATCCTGTGCTCGGACGGAACCAGCAGGTCCGTGCGTCCCACAATCTCTTCCAGTGAACGGAATCCGAGCTGGGCAAGGATTTCGCGAATGTTCTGGGCAACGTGCCGCAGGTAGTTCACCAGCCGCTCCGGTTCATTCGGAAACTTCTTGCGCAGATCTTCGCGCTGGGTTGCCACGCCCACAGGGCAGGTGTTCAGGTGGCATTGGCGCGCCATGACGCAGGCCAGCGCCACCAGGGCCGAGGTTCCGAACCCGAATTCGTCGGCGCCCAGCATGGCAGCCACCACCACATCTCTACCGGTTTTCAATCCGCCGTCGGCGCGCAGCCGCACCCGGCCCCGCAGGCCATTTTCCACCAGGCACTGATGGGCTTCGGCAAGCCCCATTTCCCATGGCGAGCCCGTATTCTTCACGGAGATCAGCGGCGATGCGCCGGTCCCGCCGTCGTGGCCGCTGATCAGCACCACGTCCGCATTGGCCTTGGCCACGCCGGAGGCCACGGTCCCCACTCCCGACTGCGAAACCAGCTTGACGGCGATCGTAGCCTTCGGGTTGATTTCCCGGAGGTCGTAAATCAACTGCGCCAGGTCTTCAATGGAATAGATGTCGTGATGAGGAGGCGGAGAGATCAGTGAGATGCCTTCCACGGCGCGGCGCACCCGGGCGATCATCGGCGTCACCTTGTGGGACGGGAGCTGGCCGCCTTCGCCGGGCTTTGAGCCCTGGGCCATCTTGATTTCCAGTTGTTCGGCCCGCACCAGATATTCGGGCGTCACGCCGAAACGCGCGGAAGCCACCTGCTTAATCTTGTTTTCGGCGGAGTCGCCGTTCTCGAGTTCAATGCAGTAAACGTTCGGGTCTTCCCCGCCCTCGCCGGTGTTTGAGCGCGCGCCGATGCGGTTCATGGCCACCGCCAGCGTGTGCTGGGTCTCCGGGCTCAGGGCGCCGAGGGACATGGCCTGTGACGTGAACCGCTTCCAGATGGCCTCCACGGGCTCCACTTCTTCAATCGGAATCGGCTTGGCCGGCCCGAATTTGAACAGGTCGCGCAGGGTGAGGGGCTCGCGCTCATCAACCTCCCGCGCGAAAGCTTTGTAACTCTCCGCGTCGTCTTCCTTGGCGGCCTTCTGCAGGTTCCGAATCACCTGCGGGCTGAAGGCGTGGCGTTCAAATCCTTTGCGGAACCGGTAATAGCCGGCAAACTCGGGCTTTTCAGCGTGGGCCGGAAAGGCCTCCATGTGTCTCGCCATCACGTCGTTGGCCAGGTCAACCAGCTTGCGGCCGCCGACCAGCGAGCGGGTATCAGGGAAGAACTCTTTCACCACGTCAGAATCCAGGCCGATGATCTCGAAGAATTTTCCGCCCTGGTAACTGGCAAGCGTCGAGATGCCCATCTTGGACATGATCTTCTTGATGCCCGTTTCGATGCCGGCCCGGAAATTCTCCAGCGCCCTGGGCACAGAAATATCACCCAGTTCGCGGCGGCTGGCAAGGTCCGCCACCACTTCAAGCGCCAGGTAAGGATTGATGCCGGCGGCGCCGTAAGCCACCAGGCAGGCGAACTGGTGCGACTCCCAGGCTTCAGCAGTTTCAAGCACCAGGTCAGCCTTGTTGCCAACACCTTCGGCAATCAGGTGCTCCACCACAGCTCCCACAACCAGCAGCATGGGAACCGCAGCATGATCGGCGTCCACTCCGCGATCACTCAGGATCAGGATGGAACTGCCCTGCTTCACGGCCGCCAGGCACTCCTGCCGGATATGGCTGATGGCTGCCGTCATCCCTTCCGGCCCCTGGCTGGCGGGGAAAAGCGTCGAGATTGTGGCAGGCTTGAACTTCTCTTCCCCCATCCTCCTCAGTTCCTGGAGTTCCGTGTCAAACAGGAACGGCGATTCCAGGCGGATCATGCGGGCGTGTTCGGGAGATTCCACCAGCACCGAGCGGCGCGCGCCCAGGTAGAGGTTCAGGGCCATCACCAGCGATTCGCGCAAGGGGTCGATGGGCGGATTGGTAACCTGGGCAAACATCTGCCGAAAATAGTGGTAGACGGGACGCGGACGGGTGGAAAGCGCCGCCAGTGGCGTGTCGTCACCCATGGATCCGACAGGTTCCTTCTTCATAGCCGCGAGCGGGGTGATCAGAAGATCCAGGTCTTCCTGGGTGTAGCCGGCGGCGCGCTGCAAAGCCACAAAACCCGGCCGGTCGCTGGAGGCACGGCGTTCCTCAGCGGCGTCCAATAGCCCGCTTTTCTCGGCCTTGAAGCGCGGCAGGAACATCATGTTGTTCCGAATCCATTTCCGGTACTTCTGGGCGTGGGAAACCTGCTTCTTCAACTGCTCGTTCTTAAAAATCTTCTTGTGTTCCAGGTCCACCAGCAGAATCTGGCCGGGACCCAGCCTCCCCTTTTCCTGGACACGTTCCGGCTCAATTTGCAGCAGGCCAACTTCGGAACCCAGCACCACCAGGCCGTCACGCGTAATGGTGTAGCGCGCCGGGCGCAAGCCGTTGCGGTCGAGCGCCGCGCCCACCAGCGGGCCGTCCAGGAAGGCCATGGCGGCCGGGCCGTCCCACGGCTCCATCAGGCAGGAGTGATAATGGTAAAATGCCTGAACGTCCGCCGGGATTTCAACCGAACCTTCCCAGGCTTCCGGGATCATCATCAGCAGCGCCTGATGCACCGTGCGGCCAGAGCGGGTCAGCAGTTCGAGGACGTTGTCAAAACTTGCCGAATCGCTGCCCGCGGGCTGGATCACCGGCTTAAGCCATTCGGACTCGTTGCCCCAGATGGGATGATCCAGCACGGCTTCCCGGGCCCGCATCCAGTTGCGGTTCCCCAGCAGGGTGTTGATTTCACCGTTGTGGGCCACCAGGCGGAATGGCTGGGCCAGAAACCAGGTGGGCGAAGTGTTGGTGCTGTACCGCTGATGATAAAGGGCCGCGGAGGTCTTGAATTCCGGGTCAACGAGGTCCTTGTAAAAGATCCCGAGCTGCGAAGGGGCCATCAGCCCCTTGTAGACAATGTTGCGCGAGGAAAATGAAGGGATGTAACAGTCGGCAATCTTTGCCTCGGCGATGCGCCGCTCGATCTCCTTGCGGGTCAGATAAAGGATCTGTTCGAATTCGCGTTCCTGGTCGGTTGGCTGCCCCACCAGCAGGTGCCAGATGGCCGGCTGGCATTCGAGGGCCTGGGGACCGAGGGCGTCCGGAATGACGGGAACCTGCCGCCACCCCGCCACATAAAGCCCGCGGTTGCGGACCGCTTCTTCAGCGGCAAACATGGCCCGGGCACGCGTTACGCCATCCGAGGGAAAGAAAAACACGCCGACCGCGGTGCGCCAATGCGGCTGAAAACCGGAATTCAGGCGGCGTGCTTCCCGCGCAAAAAATTCCGAAGGAAGCTGTACCGCAATCCCCGCGCCGTCGCCGCTGGCGCCATCGGCGTCCACACCTCCGCGGTGCGTCAGGCACCCCAGACATTCCAGCGCCTGCGCGACCACCCGGTGCGATGCCGGAGCGTTGAGATCAGCGACAAATCCCACTCCGCAGGCGTCGTGCTCTTCGCCCAGAGAAAGCCCGCGAAGGCGCTCGCCTCCCGATTTCTGATCTATTGATCCGAGTTTAGACACTTCTCCTCCGACCAGCCAAACTATTTTCTTTCCTTCCGGCAGGCTCTGTGAAATGAATATTTTTTATGGTTCGTATAAAGAACTGCACGGCCTTCCTCAAACCAGTGAATTATGGGCCATTACGGCCAAAACACCTCTGCCCAAGCCTACGAAACCTTCCCGCCGCGGGCGGAAGAGGTCCTGGACCGCCGGCTTCGCCGCCGGGTGAGATCCAGCAACAACCGCGAGAGCCGCTCCGCGTCGTGGCGCGCAACTCCGTCCTCCGTCTGAAGCACGGGAGCACAGACCGGCGAGATTCCAAGCGCCCGAATCTTCGCGAGGTCATTGACGACGGGCTCAGCCTGTTCAGCAGCGTAGCGCCTGCGCATCGACGGCGGAAACGCCCGGTTGTTCAGAACGGCAAAGTCAAAGATGTTGCCGCCCACATGCTGAAGGACCGCCTCCAGATGTTCAGCCGCGCTGTAGCCGCGCGTTTCACCCGGCTGGGTCATCAGGTTCCCAATGTAAACCTTGACCGCCCGCGAATTCGCAATCTGCTGCGCGACGCGGGTGACCAGCAGGTTCGGCAGAAGCGAGGTGTAAAGCGAACCCGGACCCAGCGTGATCAGGTCCGCTTCTGCCAAAGCCCTGAGGGTCTCCGGAAGGGGACGGCAGTGGGCCGGCACAATCGACAGTTTGCGGATAGGCGTCCGGGTCCGATGAATGCGCGACTCGCCCTCCACCCACCGGCCGTCAGAAAGTTGCGCCCTGAGGCGGACATCGGCAAGCGTGGCGGGGAAAATTTCTCCCCGCACGGCCAGCACTTCGCTCGCCAGCCTGACAGCCGTTGAAAAATCACCCGTCAGGTTGGTGAGCGCAGTCAGGAACAGGTTGCCCAGGCTATGTCCCCGAAGCCCCTTGCCCGCCGCAAAGCGATAATTGAACAGCCGCGTGAGGATTTTTTCATCCTCGGCAAGCGCCACCAGGCAGTTGCGGATATCACCCGGCGGCAGCATGCCAAAGTCACGCCGCAGACGGCCTGAACTCCCTCCCTCATCAGTCACCGTAACCACGGCCGTCAACTGGGCAACTGCCGGGCGTCGCCGAGAGGCGTCAGAGCTGACACATCGCTTCAGACCGCGCAGCAGAACGGCCAGACCAGTGCCGCCCCCGATTGCGACAACCTTCATGCCATGCACCCACTTCGATACGTTGGAAAAAACACCCCTGGAGGAAAGACTTCAGCCAGTCTAATGAAGGGGGCGCCGGACGTCAGCACCCAACAGGCGAGTGAATCGCGGATCGTTTTCCAGAGCCTGGAAATCCTCGTCATGACGCGCCTGAACGCGGTTTTGCGGGCGAAGTCTGATGGCCGCCTCAAGATGGCCGAGTGCGCTGTCCGGATCACCCCGGAGACCATAAGCGGCTGCCAGCGCGTAATGAACATATTCCTGGTCGGGAATCATTTTGTTGGACTTTTTGAGATACTCCAGGGCCTCGTCAAAGTCCCGGCGGTTGAGCGCCGCCACTCCGCGCGTGTAGCAGCCTTCCGCCGTCCTGGGGCGCTCCTCAAACTGCCGCTTGCGCTCGCAATATTTCAGATGAACTCTCGCCCGGTCAGCCACTTCCCGGAAAGGGCCCGCGGCAACCTTCTCAAAAAGCGCAGCAGCTTTTTCGAAGTCCCTTCTTTGGAAAAACTTGACTGCAGTTCCGAAATCCTTCAGCGCGGCCGCGCGCTCCGTGTCCACAGGCTTACTGACCGGCTCGGGAGCGCTTTTTATACTGGACTTGAACCTCCCATGCACTGCGCGATGTGTGGACTCAAGGCGTGAAGAGCTCTTGGAGGCGCTAGCGCTCCGGGCAGAGAACGTCTTCCTCTGTCGCGGGGCGTGTCTGGTCTGCTTTTGCCGGGTTCCTCTGATCATAACCCTCCTGCCCAGATGCAATCATGTTGATGGCCAGCTATACCTGTATATTAACAGGTTATGGGCTGGCAGTCAAACCATGCGTTTACTGTCACTTACAGGCAGGCAGAACCCGGATGTCATCCGGTTTATATCCATTAACTTACAAGCAAATCAGCCCTTTGAACCGGCGATCGAGGTGAAATCATGGTTCGGGCCAACATAAAGCGTCCGGAGTAACTAAAAACGCTCTCTTAGAATGACTTAGGCGGGGTAGCCGCGGAATTTTCTGCATTTAACCAGACTCTTGATGCCGGGGAGGTTCCCACCGACGGAAATTCGGAGCCTTATTAACCAGCCACTGCCAAAGGCTGCCCGTCAGTGGCAGTCGATGCTCGCAAATGAGCTGGCAGGAAGCCTGTTTACTCTGGACTTCAAAGTAACTCGCCTGAAGGTGCGGGAGGAAGTTTCAGGTAAAAAGAATACCGCGGTGAGGTTGGGATGGCGGTCCAGATAGTGCAGCGCGGCGTCGGGACCCTCGACAAAGAACGAGGTGGACAACGCGTCGCTGTCTGTGGCTGAAGGAGACACCACGACCGTTGACAGCATGTTTTCAACCGGCATGCCTGTGTGCGGGTCCATGATGTGGGCATAAACCTTGCCGCCCAGCGTGAAGAACTTCTCGTAGTTGCCGGAAACGGACAGAGAAAGATCCTGAAGCCTCAAAACGCACGCGGCCCTGGTCGTATCCAGAGGGTCGCGCACGGAAATCTCCCACCCGTGTTCGCCCGGCGGAGAGCCCAGCGCATAGAGGCTGCTGGTGCCGCTTGAAACCAGGGCCTGCCTGATTCCATTCTCCCGCAGGATTTCGACGGCCCGGTCAACGGCATAACCCTTGGCGATGGCGCCCAGGTCAATTTCAACTCCGGGCATGTCAAACCGGATGGTGCGCGCCGCGGCATCCAGCTTGATGTGCTGATAGCCAATTCTCTTCAGCACCATTGCAAGCTCAGACTTTGACGGCAGGCGTCCCTGGCCCCGAAAAAAACCCCAGGATTTCATCAAAGGCCCGACCGTGATGTCGAAATCTCCGCCGCTCTGCTGGCTGTATTCGAGTGAGTCCTGAATCAGCCTGAACAGTTTCGGCTCCACAATCACAGCGTGCTGTACAGCTTCACGATTGATGGAGGAAAGTTCGCTGTCGGGCTTGTAATTGCTCATCTGGTCGTCCAGGTCGTCCACTGCCTGGAAAACCTGTGAGACAACCTCCTGGAGAAAGGCACTGTCTCGACCATACGCAACTACGGTAAAAGTCGTGCCCATCGCCCGATGGGAAGCCTCGTACCGGACCGGCGAATCCGCCGCTCTCAACAGCGGGATCGCCCCGGAAATCATCAGGAGAAGTAAGGAGAGTATGATCCACAACCGCACCCGGAGGGAGGGACCGGGTGATCCGGTGGCGCTGCCAGCGGGGGTAGAGGAAGGCGGACCGCCAGCCTGGTCCGGAAACCCTATCCTGTGCCCATGCTCCATGGAATGGGGTTGAGGATGAATTCAGGCCTCTTTCTTCGGCCAATACACTGCGTTGCCGGTGTCAATCGCGCGGTTCCCGTAAAGTACGGCACGGGCGTCCGCCATGCCGACGTCAAGAGGACAGGCAATCGGTTTCCCGTCCCGGATGCTCGCCATAAAGTTTGAGAGTTCCATCCAATACGGTTCGTGCGGCTCCTCGTACTCGTAAATGCCCATGGAGGCAAGCCATCGCCTGGCATAGAGAAGTTCCCGGTCGAGGAACCCTTGATTGCCCGGTTGCGCTTCATCGGGAAATAGCGGAAAGCCTTTCTGCTCGGCTTGCTCGGTGACGGTAGCGCCCGCCCACCAGTTTTCCGCGGCCTTGCCATTGGTGACCTTTGCAGCCGCCTCCCGGTAATACATTCCCTTGCCGATGGTAATGATCAGAGTTCCATGGTCGCCCATGATCTGCTCGTCGAATCCAAAGTGGGCGTTGTAAAGGATGGAACTGAATATCATTTTCCGCCCTTCAGGATATCGGAAGATGACCTCGACGTTGTCACAAACCTCCCGGCCGTCTTTCCAATAGTCGATTCCACCCGTACCCATCACGGAAACGGGTTCAGCGCCGAAGGCCCAGTTGGCAACGTCCACCTGATGTGAAGCCAGCTCCGCCATCAGGCCACCCGAGTATTCCCTGTACATCCGCCAGTTGATCAGCCGCTCAAACTTGGGATCGCGGACCGGACGCCGCCAGTTGTTGTTGCGGTGCCACTGCGCGCGAACAAACATCACCTTGCCCAGAGCGCCCTTGCGGATCATCTGCATGGCAACGTTGTAAAGCACGCTCGATCTGCGCTGCAGGCCGATCTGAACAACCTGTTTGGAGTTGGCTTCGGCGGCCTTGCGGATCTGGTCGCCTTCCTCCTCTTTAAAGTACATCGTCTTCTCAACAAATACGTGTTTGCCCGCGTTGAGCGAATCAATCACCATCTGCGCATGCATATTGAGCGGCGTAGCGATCAGCACTGCGTCCATGTCTTTCCGCTCCAGCATCCTGCGGTATTCGGTGGGACTGCCTGTGTAAGTCTGAGGATTGGAGCCGATCGTTTCAACGCCCCGTTTCAGGTTGGGCGCGTAAATATCACAGGTGGCGATGCAACGGCCCTCCGGAATGGTCGCCAGGCGCTTTAAGAGATCGCATCCTTCAGTGCCGGTTCCGATGAAGCCGTAATGAACGGTACTGCCCGGGCTGGGGCTGCTTAACAGTGCAGGGGCCGCCTTCACCGGCATGGCTCCGCCCGCTGCGACGGCCGCAACGGCCGCAGTCTTTAAAAAATCCCTTCGATTGACACCCTTATTCTTCATTGAGGTTTCCTCCGCCATATCTGGAGGACCATCGGCAGGTTCCTCCAGCCCATCCTATGGCAACATCCCTGCAAGGGAAACGCAGTGATACGGGTCACAATATTAATAAAGCGAAGGGAAAATGGCGGGAAAGGAAAGGGCCTTCAACTTAGTACCGGGAATGATGTCCCTTATTATCAGCGGAAAGCTCAAAGCCGGAAACTCCCGCACGTGACCGGTCCAGTTGACACAGGCGCTACCCGGCCGGCGGCATCAGCCGTTTGACTTCGGCCAATTCATTGGAATCCACTGAATGACAGCTCGCGCTTGCAGTCAGAAAGCCATCACGAATTATTTGGGGAAAGTGAACTTCAGTTCGCGCCCCATTTCAAAAACAGGCTTCTTGCGCTTTTTGATCAGTTCCCGCTGCTCGGACATGGCCGTCACCAGGATGGGCATGGCAATCGTAGAGTCACAGTTGCAGGTGACCATGCCGGCGTCAGGAGCAATTTTGCCCCAGCTTTGAGCTTCTTCTAACGTGCAGCCGGAAAGCCCGCCCCACTGAGGCGAATCGGTTACCACTTGAATGGCGTATTTGTGGCCGTTTGAAGCGTTGCGCATAAAGGTCGCGGTCACTTCACTCTGCTGGACGAAATTCTTAGGCGTACCGCCGCCGAAGTAGATGACGCCGCTGGCAGGCGAATCTGCGGCCAAATGCGCGGTCTCCAGCACATCGCCGATCACATCAAAGGTGAAACTGTTCTTGCCGAGATGCCGGTTTTCGGCAATGCCAATGCCGATGGAGGAATCGCCGATGGCCGGGCAATAGAGCGGAATCCGCGCTTTGTAAGCGGAGGTGACGATGCCATCCTCCTTGGAGCGCTTTGAAACTTCCTTGCCCAGCAGATAGAGAAACTCACGTGTGGTGTAGGGCCGCGACTGGTCGAGCGTGGCGGCAAAACGGCCGATGAAGGCGTCCTCTTCCCGGAACTCCTCCTCGTCCACCAGGGTGTCATACATGCGGTCGATCAGGTTCTTTTGCAGGTGAACGTCATCGATGGTGGGGGAGCACTGGAAGTGCAGGCGGCCCAGG
>JAJYJL010000978.1 GCA_021789565.1 Acidobacteriota bacterium | reverse complement strand
AAGCGTTGGAGGCGGAGATTCGTAAAACCACGATTATCGAATCGAGAAGGCTGGATAGTGCCCTGGGATGCAGGATTATTCTGGCAAGCGAAGCATTTCAGCACACGGGCAGCTTCAAATTCCGGGCCGCCTACAACGTAGTCATGCGTGCGGAATCGGACCTTTTTCTGACTGCGTCCTCGGGAAACTTCGGGCAGGCGTTGGCCTATGCGTGCCAGTTGCAAAACAAGTCCTGCATTGTTGTAATGCCATCCACATCGGCCCAGGTGAAGGTACACGCAGTGCGAAGCTACGGCGGCAAAGTCGAATTGATCGATGTCACGGTCAAATCGCGCTGGGACCGAGTGTGGGAACTGGCAAAGCAACATCCGGAAGCCTACGTTGCCAGCCCGTACGACGACCCTTTTGTGATTGAAGGGAACAGCACTCTCGGCAGGGAATTGTCTGAACTGGAATATGATTTCGACTGCGTAGTTGTTCCAGTTGGTGGAGGAGGCCTGGCCTCCGGCATCGTTGTAGGGCTTCAGGAAGCAAAGAAGACCGTACCTGTGATAGGAGCGGAACCACTGATGGCCAATGATGCGGCGCGATCTTTACGGGAAGGCCGTATCGTTTCGAACGAAAGTGAGCCGCAAACGATTGCTGATGGCGCCCGAACGCTATGCATTGGCGACCGCAACTGGGAAGTGCTTAAGACCGGGCTGAACAAGATTGTCGAAGTCCCCGAAGCCAAAATCATCGAAGGTCTTCGCACGCTCTTCAGCCTGGCGAACCTGAAGGTGGAACCGACCGGGGCGCTTGCCATTGGAGCTTTGCTCACCAGTCCTGAAGAGTTTGCGGGACAAACCGTCTGTTGTGTGGTGAGCGGCGGCAATGTTGACCTACAGGTTTATGCACGTCTGTTGCTGGGCTAGAAGCACGCCGGGGAGATGGTTCTTGCTTGGGGGCTCGGTGCAACGTGTTGCTGCGGCGGTGACAATCGGTCAGTTATTGCTGTTGTTCTGCAGGCACAATGAAGGTCCGCGACATGCGGTCATGCCACGTCAGGCCCTCGGCGTCGACCACGGCCCAGATAAAACCCATCAGCAGCGCAGCCATTGAAACCAGATAGCCAATCCCGCGCCAGAGACAGTGCGAAAACGTGGGCGGGTTTCCTTCAAAAGTAATCACCTCAAGCCCGGTCCAGATCAACCCCGGCGTAGCAGATGCCATCGCCGTGGAACCCACCGAGTAAAGCAGGATTAAAAACGCGCCGACAACTCCGACAATGGCGATGTCGAGCGGTTGGCGGGAAATGCTTCCTCCCACCCACCAGAAGATCAGCGTGTAGAGGGCTCCTCCGCCCAGCAGTATGCCCGCATCAATCAGCGCCGCGTAAAAGCGCAGGGTCATGCTGGCGATGGCGGCAGCGGGCGAATCATCCTCTGCTGTTCCGTCAGAAGAATTCCCAGACGGCCCAAGCTCTATTTCCAAGGGCCCTGTATCTGCGGGCGACTCGGGCATGGGCGGCGGCGGAGGACTGAAAAATTCCTGCTTTCCTCCGTCTTCCCTGAAGGCGGACTCAAAGCTCGCCATTCCAAATGATGGAGGTGCCGACCGGACTTCCGGCTTGGGTTTTGCCTTGCCGGCTGGCTCTTGAATAGAAGGGAACTCGATCAGCTTAGGGCGAGGCTCTTCCGGAGTTGGAGCGGGAGGTCCTAACTCGAAATTAAGAGGCTTAGCGCCGTTCTGTTCTTCTTTTTGCAGACGTGAGCGCCGCTGGCGATATTCTTGCACGCGTTCGGCAAGCTCAGCCTGCCAGGGTGATATACCCGAAGGGTGCGGAGGCGCATGGGGAGGCTTTTCTTCATGTTTCTTGGGAGGTACTGGAGGTGGGGAAATCTCTTCCGGCTCAAGCTCCACATCCAGATCGCCACGTTCCTGGCTGGTCAGGTCGGTCTTGTCGAGGACGAATTCCGGTCCCGACAAGGGAGGTTCCTCCGACTGTGAATCAGGATGGTGGAAGAGCGGTGGAATTCCTTCACCCGGGCCGTTCACCTGAGTGAAATGATGCCCGCACTTCTTACACTCTTCATGTCCGGGAAAACTTACGAATCCACAATTTGGGCATTTCACTGCGACTGGAAACCCCCTTCAAGCATCCAAGCAAAGTTCCCGCACCATCTTAACAAATTCATGCGCTCCAATAAAGCTTTTGCAGGTAAAATACCTGCTTTGACAAATGTCATGGGTCTTATCGCGTGCCTTTCCGAACGGCAAAGAATGTTTCGATCCTGGCTGGTGGTCCCATCCGTGCTGCTGCAGTTCGCCCTTTGTTTTGAGGCTCTTGGGCAGTCCTTGCCGACAGCCCCGCCGGGCCTTGCGGGCCAGACGTCGACGGTGACCGTTAGCGCTGAAACCCAGGAAAAAAAAGGGGATGTCTATATCCTGCGCGGGCATGTCGTAGTGACCTATAAGGAAATGCAGCTTACCGCCGACCAAGCCTCCTACAATCAGTCAACCAGCCAAGTCGTTGCCAGGGGACACGTTAATTATAACGATCCTACAGCCCATCTGGAAGCAGACGAACTTCACTACAACGTTTCCACCGGAAAGGGCTGGTTCCTGAATGGCAAGGGATATGTGCGGCCGCACGTCAGGCACCGTTTGGGCGTTATGCAGACCGGGAGCCCATTTTATGTGCAGGCAAAGATTGTCGAAAGGTTGAACGAGCTTTCCTACAAAATCACCAAAGGCCGCGTGACAAGCTGCCCATGCGAGAGTACCGGCTGGTCAATCGGAACCGGCAGCGCCAGCGTGACCGTGGGCGACAAAGTGATTGCCCGCAACAATGTCTTCCGCTTTCTTCGCGTACCAGTGTTTTATGCCCCGGTGCTTGTGGACTCCATTGCTCCGCGGCCCCGCCAGACCGGTTTCCTGTTGCCCACCGTTGGAAACTCTTCGCAGAAGGGGTTTACTTTCGGTGACGGCTTCTACTGGGCCATGAACCGTAGTGCGGACCTCACCTTGGGAGCGGTGAATTACAGCGTGCGCGGCTTGGGTGGAAGCGCCGAGTTTCGAGCCCGGCCCAGCGCCGACAGCAACTTTGACGTCAGCGCTTTTGGCGTTAACGATCAGGGTCCTACCGGTTCACCCGAGTTGGCGGAGCCCGGTGAGAGTATCAGGGCAACCGGACAGGCTGACCACCTTTGGGAAGATTTCCGGGGCGTGGTCGATGTGGATTACGCCAGTTCGCTTGCATTTCGTGAAACGTTCTCCAATAACTTCACCCAGGCTGTTACTTCCGAGGCGCGGCAGATGGGCTTCCTGACCAAGAATTTCAGCGCCTACAGCGCCAATTTTTACATTTCGCGTTATCAGAACTTCCTTTCAACCACGGGCGGCTCGGCCAATTCCATTACCATTCGCCACACGCCCAGTTTTTCTTTTGAAGGCATGGATAAGCAACTGGGCCACACGCCCCTGTTTTTTTCATTCGACACTTCCGCGGGAGCGGTGGCCCGCTCTCAGCCCGATTTCTTCCACCC
>JAJYJL010000977.1 GCA_021789565.1 Acidobacteriota bacterium | reverse complement strand
GCGCCCTCGATTCCATTCAGCTCACGGCCAAGCAGCAGGTGGCCACTCCGGTCAATTGGAAACAGGGTGGAGATGTCATCATCCTGACGTCGGTTTCGGATGAGGACGCAAGGAAGAAATATCCCGGCGGTTGGACTGCGCCCCGGCCCTATCTGCGCATCGTCCCCCAGCCGAAATAATTGCTATCTCTGGAAGGGAGTCTCCCGCGTTGAGGCGGCTGAATGATAAAGCCCCGAGCGCGGAGGGCTTCCTCCCAAGCCCTCGACCTTCCCGCCGCTAATTCATATGCCTGTTCACAGCAGAACTCTTTGAAGGCCTGCCGCCGTCATCGGACTATCCGGCGAGCGGCGAGTCTGCTGTGCTGGCCTGCGTGGTGGCATTCTGCCGGACGACACCTGTCTGGTCCACAAAGTAAGAGTTCAATCCGGTCGTCCCTCGGCTGACAGGGTCGGCGTTGATCGTGAAGGAAAGAATCTGGCCATTGACGGTGACGCCCGGTGAGTACGTGAATACGTAACCGTTCTTGCTGGAGGTCGTCGCTGCGGAACCTCCTGTTACAGTCCCGGAGAGCACATTATCAACTATCGCCGCGTGAGTGATATCGTCCGCGGAACCGGAGGGCGGAGGGCCCAGGTAGCCAAGTGTTTCTGTGTACCCTGCGTTATACGTGGAGGAGTACGTGAACTCGGCCGTGCTGAGCGCGCGAAGTGATTCGACCGCCGAAGCCTGATTGGCCGCCACGCGCGAACGCATAAAATTGGGAATGGCAATCGCCGCGATGATCAGAATGATCGCGACAACGATCAGCAGCTCAATTAGAGAGAAGCCGTTCGATTCGGTCCTCATCACTATGCCCTGACTATTCCTGTTTCGCGCCGGAAGCAAGAACAGCAACTCATACTTTCCAATACTTACTTAGGCATCTCGGTTTCCATATCGGGCGGTCATTCCGTGACCTTTAATAGTGGGTGCATGTGATAGCAACTTGATAGGTTTTACGATTCTGCTGCACGGAAACCCAATTTTGGCTGTTCCATCTCGAGGTCGCGTGCCCGAAATTGTCATGCGCGTCCGACATTTTCTGTCACTGGGGGAACAGGTTCTCAAAACTTTCGCTGATCCAGGCGATGCCTATTGGAGAACAGGTAGGATTTAGATAGTCAATCTGGAACAGGGCATGTAGGCTCGCTAAGGGGTTCTTGGACTGGGGGACGGTGTTTTGAATGTGTTTGGCCCAGCTGTTCAAACGGTGCACAATTTTCAGCCATTTTCTAAGATGTTCAAATCGCATGTAGTTAGCCCGGCCGAAAAGGCAGACGGGCACATCCAATGCGTAACTTGGCGAATGTTCTCCTTTGCTTAGGGGGTATTGTCCAACTTTGAACCCATAGGGGTCTGTTTTATAGTTACCCATTTCTTTTGTTTGACATGTCTCTTACTTTGACATATCGTTTAACTGTTGGCCGGTTAGTGGCCTGATAGTTAGTCTCGCTCCTCCGTGCAAATACCGGGGACTGCCGAGGATATTCTTAAGTTCGGGGAGGTTGATCTGATGGACCCGCGACGCAAATTTTCTGTGGCGACTGGGATCCTTGTCGCAATTTTGCTTGCTGCCGTCGTTCCTGCTTTCCCGGCGAAGCAAGCGAAGCTGAGGATTCACGTTAGCCCGAAGCAGGCTTATGTTTTTCTAGATGGTGCTGCTCTAAAGGAAGGCAACTGTCTTTTCGGAGCCCTCTGTACCATTTGGGCTGATCCCGGTGAGCATACGGTTACTGTTCGCAACTACGGGTACGCACCCGAATCTCGCAAAGTGAATCTTGAGGTGGGGAAGATTACCAAACTCAATATCTCGCTGAAGCCTGAAGGCGGCCCGGTGTCTGGCCCGTGGGGAAGAATCCAGATAAAAGGCCCACCGCATGCCGCAGTTTTGCTGACCGGCAAGAGCCCAGACTACTTTGTCGGGCATGTCGACGAGTTTGATAACAGTTTCATCTGGCAGCAGAATTTGCTCGTCCACCCAGGGACATATCAGGTGACGGTAACCTGGTGGGGCAAGGAGATCTGGTCCGGGCCTGTGACAGTGCAGGCCAATGAAAAAGTCGTCATCAAGGTAAACCAGAACGGTGCGATGAAGACCCATCCCGATAAGGACCTTGCTAAATTGACCTCGCCGTTGCCCCGCTTCAAGGCAGGCCTGGCAACCACCACGGTGGCTGTCGCACCGACGCAAGGTAACTTTTCTGCCGACCCCACCAACATCAAGTGCGGACAATCAAGCCAGCTTAATTGGTCCTCAGCGGATGCCGTGGAAAATGAGATCAGCGGAATCGGCAAGGTTGGCGCCAGCGGCAACCAGACCGTCACTCCCAAGCAAACAACTACCTATGACTTTACCGCCTCCGGTCCAGGTGGCGTTGTCAAAAAGAGCGAGACCGTCAACGTTGATGCGGCGATCCAGGCCTCACTTACGATGAGCCCAGGTGAGGTTCGTTATCACAAAGTGGGGGACCAGGTTGTCGAACAGGGTTCGGCGACTCTTTCCTGGTCAACCACAAATGCTCAGTCGGTTTCGATCGATCCTTTGGGTACCGTGGAAGCCAGTGGAAGCAAGACTATTACTCCGACGCCCAAGCAAACTGGATACGGGCCGGTTGATGAAACTGACACTTATACTTTGCACGCGACAAATGAGTGCGGCGGATCTCAGACTGAGACCGCTACTTTGCACATCGTCGGCCTGATCGAGCGCGCTCATGTGAAGGTTGAACTGACCAGCATCTTCTTCCCGACGAATTGGCCCAACAGGCACCACAAGGATTTGGGACTGTTGCGCAGCCAGAAAGAAGCTTTGGATAAGCTTGCCCAAACCTTTATTGACCACCAAAAAGTCGAGCCGGATTCCCGGTTGGTCCTCGAGGCCCATGCTGACAGGCGTGGCTCAAAGCGTTACAACCAGCTGCTCTCCGAATGGCGTGCGGATATCGTTAAGAATTACCTTGTGAGCAAGGGCGTTCCTGCGGATCTGATTGACGTCAAGGCTTTCGGCAAGACTCAGAACCTCAGCCTGAGCGAGGTAAAACAGCTTGAAGGTGAGAATCCCAACAAGCCGGCCAACGTTCGCCACTGGGTTGACGAAGTTCTGGCGCACAATCGGCGGGTTGATTCGGTCCTGATGCCGGATAACCTCCGGTCCACGCCGAGCTACCCGTACAACGCACCTGATGTGACGATTCTCCACATGAGGCCGATGCCTTCGCTGAAGCGTGTTAAGAGCGCTGAATAGCAAAAGCTGAGCCTTGAAGAATCACGAGTGCCCTGTCGTTCTTTTCGAACGCCAGGGCACTTTGTTTTTCACCGGGAGGTAACGTGCTTCGTGCGGTACAACTGCTTCGCGTTAAAATTCCTTAGGGACTCTATTCAACGACAGGAACCCGGCGCTTCATTTCCGATTTCCGCCCCGAGCGCATTGCTTCGCTGCGGCGTTCTGCGTGACGCTGGACCAGCGGGATAATCAGAATCAAAACAAAACCAACA
>JAJYJL010000976.1 GCA_021789565.1 Acidobacteriota bacterium | reverse complement strand
GCTTGCAAGTGAAACCAGACCAAGCAGTGCCCCGTAGGGGCAGAGATACCTGCACCAGAAGTTTTCAATAAAAAGTGATGCAATCACCAGCAGGCCGATCACAACCAGTCCCGTGAGGCTCAGGAAGCGGAAGAAGTTCAGCATCTTGACGGCCGCGATCAGCCCATAAGGGGTGTGCATGAAACTTCTGATGGCTTCGGCCGACATGCTGGCCACTGCCCAGAGGAAGAAACCGAGCAGCAGATACTTCAGCCCGCGCAACGGGATGTCCAGCCAGCCGGGAAGGCGGAAGTTTCGCCGGAAGATTTTGCGGCCTATACGCCAGAGATATTCTGAGATGGTTCCAACCGGGCACAGCCAGCTGCAGAACGCCTTACGAAACAGGAACGCCATGGACAAAAAGGTGAGCAGCAGAAACATCGCCGCAGGATGGATGGCCGGAATATGTCCGGTGAAAAGCCAATACTTAAGGTTCATCAGTCCGGCGATGGGCAGCCAGCCTTCTACACCCGCCGGGCGCGAGACCGATAGCGGCGAGCCTGCCACTTCAAATTGTCGTACCCATAGGTAGAACTGGCCGCCCAGCCATACATTCAACAACAAGAATGCGATCTGAAATCCGCGCCGGAGTTTCTGCGAGTGATCGCGAGCTTGTCTTCGTACAAGCTTTTTCCGCCGGGTACGACGGGTTTGCTCGCGGACTGGCTCGATCGTGACCAGAGGGACTGTTGTCGTATTACCGGAATGGAACTCAATTCCCATGTGCACGTCCTTAACAGAAAAGGCTAAGTCATGCTTCCACTTAGGGGTATGACTTTGGTCACAGGCAGACCCTGTGAACCCCAGAACCCTGTCCGGAACCTGTCCGCAAGGGCAATCAAAGATGGGTCGAAAAGGTTGCACGGAGGCTTAACTGACTGGCCTACAGGCAATTCCGGAAGCCTTATCAATCAAAGCCAGGAACGATTTTGAGCAAAAAATTTTTTATAGATGTAACCACAATTTTTTGCTTGCGTCTAACCGTGTATGTAGTGGTAAAGTGTCCACTACATACTGGGGTCGATACACCATGGCTTTTATTAGAAAGAGAGGACGGTCGTATTACCTGGTTCACAACGTGCGGCAGGACGGTCGCGTCCGCCAGATTCATCTGGCCAAGCTTGGCCGCCGCCCGCGCATCAATGACGACTTGATTCGGGGAGTCACTTCCCGGCATCCCTTTGTGGAAATTGATTGGCAGGGATTGAGGGAGAAGGCTTCCACGGAGCTGGTTCGACCTTTTGAGAACGACTCACGCCAACTGCGGGAGTTGCTCACCAGCATTCGCAATCTCCATCTTGATATTGGTGACCTCCACTTGCCGGTTCTCGCTATAACGCACGATCGTGAGCTGGTCGGGCAATTGACTTCAAGCCTGAAACTGCTTCGTACCACGCTGGACGTTAAGTTGAATCAACTACGTCGGGGAAGAACACAGCCTTACTCGAGGTAGGGCAGGGAGGACAAAGGCATGTCTCAATCTCATACGCTTCTGGATCCAACGCTTCACAGCCCTGAAGTGAAAGGTTTTGAGCGGGCGCTTATGAAGCGCGTGGTGGGTCAGGACCGCGCCATACGGCGGCTGGCAAGAATCTACCAGGTTTACAAGGCAGGATTGGCGGTTGCGGGGCGGCCGCTGGCGAACCTGTTGTTCCTGGGACCAACGGGTTCCGGCAAGACGCGCCTGGTGGAGGCGGCCGGCGAGGTCCTGTTTGGAAGCACCCACCCGATCCTCAGGATCGACTGTGCAGAGTTTCAGCACAGCCACGAAATTGCCAAGCTGATCGGCTCGCCGCCCGGCTACCTGGGCCACCGTGAGACGCAGCCGCTAATCACGCAGGAAGCGCTGGAGGCGCACTACACAGAAACACTGAAGCTTTCCTTTGTCCTGTTTGACGAAATTGAAAAAGCATCGGATGCCCTGTGGCACCTGCTGCTGGGCATCCTGGATAAAGCCACGCTGACACTAGGTGACAACCGCCGGGTGGACTTTTCGCACTCGATCATCTTCATGACGTCCAATCTGGGTTCGCATGAGGTCTCAAAACTGATGCGGGGCGGAATGGGTTTCTCCGCGGAATCGCCGGTGGATGACGAGGATCTGGACCACAAGATCTACCGTGTGGCTGTGGAAGCTGCGCGACGGAAGTTCTCGCCTGAGTTTATGAACCGCATTGACAAGGTCATTGTCTTCCGGTCATTGCGGAGAGAACATCTTGAGAAGATTCTCGACATCGAACTGGCCAGGGTACAGGACCGGATTATTGCAGCGGCCCCGGGCAGCCAGTTCGTTTTCAAATGCACGCGTTCGGCACGCGATCTGCTGCTTCGGGAGGGGACTGATCCCAATAGTGGGGCGCGCCACCTGAAGCGGGCGATTGAACGCCACCTCGTATTTCCGCTGTCAAACCTGATGGCTACCAAGCAGGTGTGCCTGGGTGACGTCATCACGGTCGATGCGGTACCCGGCATCTCGAAACTGGTCTTCATGCGGGAAGAGCAGGGGGCGCTGGTGGGCGCTGCGGCCGCGCCCGCCATGCCAACGGCGCTGGTTCCGGTTTCAACTGAGCGCGCGGCCACACGGGCCCTGGCGTTGAAGGTGTCGGTGGACTGAAGTCCCAGCACCCGCAGGCAAACTCTACACTCCGCTGCGTTGGGTCGTGCAGTGCCCCCTATCCTGTGAGAAGTTCCGGGTTGTCCTTCTTCCCTCGAGTTGCATTTCCTGTATAATAAAAATTTGTTGCTCACTTCACACCAGGGCGCCCGGTCGACCTGGGAAATCCCTTAAGACACGTTTCCAGCGGAGGCTTTAAATGGCGGAACACATGGTCAAATGTGTGAAATACCAGAAAGACTTGCCAGGCCTGGATGAGCCACCCTGGCCGGGAGAACTAGGCCAGCGGATATACGACAACGTTTCCCAGGAAGCCTGGAAACTCTGGCTCGACTACTTGCGGATGCTGATTAACGAGTACCGCCTGGCGCCCGCCAATCCGGAATCGCAGGAGATCATCGCCCAGCAGATGGAGCAGTTCTTCTTTGGCGAAGGGGCCGAGCTGCCTCCGGGTTACGTCCCGCCGCAGAAGAAAGGCTGAGCTGAAAATCCACACCGGCGGCCATATCAGATCACCGGCAGTGCCGGACTCATCACGAAACGTAATTTTTGATGGGCGCGGCGCAGGACCTGCTCGACGTAATCGGATGACGGGCCGCGCGCAAAGATAAAACCGGGATAACTCGACCCCTCCGGCAGGGGAACAAGTATCTGGTTTGGCCGAGCAGTAATCAAAATCTCTTCGATGCCGGGCGTCTGGCGGGCTTCCTCAACACCTTCAACGCTCTGAAAAACACCAGCTTCAGGAACGGGAATCATCATCACGCCTGACGCGGCTTCCTCGCGGCGGACGGTTTCAATATCTTCCCCCAGCGCCAGCCGGATAATCAGTTCCTCAAGCGAAATGTTTTCATTCTGCTCGGACGCGCGGAAGCGAAGAGACCGGGAGCACA
>JAJYJL010000033.1 GCA_021789565.1 Acidobacteriota bacterium | reverse complement strand
GAAGCCGCCTCCGATAAAGAATTTGACGCCGTACTTATCAGCCGCTGTCAGAACGGCCTCCATGGGGTCAGCGCAGGCCAGGCGCCAGGGCGGGAAAATATTCGTCTTGAAAAACGCCCGGTAATAGAGAGCGGTCGCCATCAGCACCAGATATTCCATCCCCATGTCGGAAATTTCTTTCACCTTGGCATCCCACTGCTCGCAACTGAAGCAGGCGCACGCCGGGTTCCAATCGACGCCTTCAACGGTAGCGTGGTGTTGAAATTCAAACCAGCTCCCGGAAATCGTTTTGATAGCAGAAGTCCCAGGCAAGGGTTCCGCTGTGTTCGGAACCCCCCCCATCATCGCACTGCCAGCTCCCAGCGTGTAAAGGAAATTCCGCCGGTTGATTTTGCTCATGCTCCGGGCCTCCAACTCCACAGAGTGCCGAACGGATATTCGACTGCAAACCCGCTCTCACGTGAAATAGGGATCAACTGTAACACTATAATGCTGATGATCCCAGCGCCGTTGCGGACAGATCATCAACGGGAAGGCCGCTCGAACACGCCGGTCACTATCCCGCCCTATTGCGACGCGCAAGATAAACCTGCATCAACCACTGAGCAAATGCTGCGCGGCTGACTGTTTTCGACATCCGCGCAACTTTTGGAAGGTCTACACGCGTCTTCCGCGATGCATCCACAAGGTCTGAAAAGCGAAGCCGTTGGTCAAGCTCCGCACGCGTAGCCTCAGAGCCCGGCCAGTATCCGGCAGCGATCAATTTTTGCAGCGCTGCCGCGCTCAACTGAGCGGACCACAGCCTGGCAGCGGGAATTCGTTCAATGCCCAGAAGTCGTGTCAGGGCAACCAGCGCCTCCTCGTGTGTTACCAAAGCAGAAGGCGAAAAGTGCAGGTTTTGATTATTGCCTCCAAAGATCCCTTTGGCAGCCAGAAACTGAGCGGCGGCAAACGCCGGATCGTCAACCTTCAGGTCATCGAACCAGTAGATGGGTGCACCACCGCGCACAAGGTCAAGCTGAAGCGTTGTGGTCAGTTTCGCGTTTTCCGCGATTGCCCGTGGCGTGTGGCCGGATTTGACTGCCAGCGCAGCAAGGCTACCGGCCGCCTCGCCAATGGCCCACTCAATGGGGTGCAGTCGGTAGGCGCCGTTGGTGATGTGGGTTGTGCCAATGTCTTTGGACGCGGCAATCAGGTTTTGAATCTTTGCCGAAACCAGCGCGCCCAGCGGAAGCTGAAAGGGTTTCGTCCCGGAGGTAAAATCCTTCTTCGAGCAGCTATGGATATCGATGGGATAAAAACCTATGCCCACTGAATCCGGAAACCACTTGCTCCTGGGGCCTTTCTGGTAAACGGTCGAAATGTCCTGCTCGCGGATTGTTTCCATCGCCCGAATCCTTCGCGACTCACGAATGTAGGGATAGAGCGAAAGACCGTCGGTTGAGCCCAGCTCGGAAGTCAGAAAACGAAGCTGAGGATGACCCTTTCCTTCTCCATCCCGCGGCACATCGTGCTGCAGCCAGTAAGCGAACCCCAGGGCAAGCAGTTTGGCCCGTCGCAACTGTTCGGCCTGGGCGAGCGGCTTAGAGGAAAGAAGCGCAGAACCGCAGTAGTCATTGCCCGGCCAGTTAATCAGCGAGATATCGGGCGGTGCGTGCGGCCCCGTAAAATTCTCCTTCGCCACCAGGCGCCGGTAGTCCCAGAAAGAACCAGGCGTCCCCGGCTTCTTTGTGTACACGCCGTAAGTCAGAAATTTTCCATGGCCGTAATCGAGTGTGAGGGTGTAAGGCTGGTCCCTCAGATTCTTTGCATAATCTTGGGGCTCGGAAAGCAGCGCCTGGTTGTGAGGCGCACGCTCCAGCACAAATGAGTAGGTAAAGCTTTGGTCGTCGTTCGGGTCGCCAGCTCCCTTTTGCGCGTCCGGTTCACCCGTCAGGCTGCGGGGTTCAGCGCCCGTCACGTAACCGGCTCCGCTCATCGGCAGCAGTTCACCAAGGTCCGTCGCATCCAGAACATATTTCGCACGGAACCGAAACCACTTCCCGGTGTTGAACTGGTAAGCAAGAACGGATTCAATGCGGTTACCGTTCATCCTGACGGAAGCGGCCTTGGTCCTCAGGAAAACCCGCAGCAAGCCCTTCTGTTCGTAAGGCTTGAGCATGGACTCCAGCACATGAAGCGCGACCGGGGCTTCAAAACAGAGAGCGCTCACCCAGCAATTGCCGGGGTTCAAATGAGTTTTCGACTTGCCCAGCGGCGACAACGTAAAGTGGTCGCGATAATAACGCCGGATGCCGTTTCTCAGTTCGTAATAAGAAGCCGTTCCGCCGGCCGTTTCGATGTAACGGTTTTCATCAAATTCAGAAACGCCCTGTGATGTCATCTGCCCGCCCAGCCAAGAAGTTTCCTCCGACAGGCAGACGTGCATCCCGGCCTGGGCAGCGGCCAGTGCGGCTGAGGTTCCGCCCGTGCTTCCTCCCACTACCAGCACATCGCAAGCGACAACCGGCGGATGCGCAGGCGCTACAAGGTGTAGGACCGCTTTTGAAGCCGGCTCATCTGCGCGGACTTTTTGGACATCGAGCAACTGGAAAGTCTTTTGCCCGTACAACAACGCAGTGGAACACAATCCGCCGGACAGCACCAGCGTGCATGCCACAAACCGCGACACGGATGCCCAGTTCTTCAAGTAATGCTCCAAATTTCCTTCCCTTCCCCGGCACACCGGCCCGGCCTGCAGGTGTTTGATATACTCACGGAGATGTTTAAAACACCATGCGCTTTTGCCTCGCCGCGTAGCGTGCGCGGCGATTTCGTTCCACCTGCCCGGGCAGGTAAAATATACTAAGGAGCGTTTTGAGAAGACAGACCACGCTATCACGGCTCAAGAACGGGCTGATTATTTCCTGCCAGCCGCGGCCGGGCTCCGTGCTCGACCACTGCAACATCGTTGCCGCCATGGCGGCGGTAGCGGAAGAACAGGGAGCGGTTGCGGTCAGGATCCGCGGCGCCCGCCACATCCGGGCCGTTTGCCGCGCCGTGCAGATTCCCGTCCTGGGCATTGAAAAGATAAACGATCCGAACTCCGAAGTCTACATTACCCCGACCCTGGAATCCGTCCGCCGGGTTCATCGCGCGGGCGCACAGATTATCGCCATGGACGCCACCGAACGGCCGCGTCCGCGCCAGCAGTCGCTTGCCGGCATCATCAGCGCGGCAAAGGACGCTTTCGACGCGCTTTTCATGGCCGACGTTGCAACCTTCCGGCAGGGCGTGGAAGCGGCCCGGCTGGGCTTTGACATGGTAGGCACCACGTTGTGCGGCTATACAAAAGAGACCCAACACTGCAATGGTCCGGCCTTCGATCTTGCCCGGCGCCTTGTGCGCGAAATCGACATCCCGGTCATCCTTGAAGGGCGCGTGCGCGAGCCTGATGACGTCCGCCGAGCCTTTGACCTGGGAGTTCACGCCGTGGTAGTCGGCACGGCCATCACGGATATTGAAGCGCTTTCGCGGCGCTTTATCGAAGCCTGCCCGGGGTCTGCGGCCAAAAATACCCGACGTCGCGCCTCGCAGAGGCCATCAACCAGCCCCAACTTTTCAGCGAAAGGGAAAGGAAGCTGAAACCATGAAGCTCTTTCTCGGTGTCGATGGCGGCCAGACGTCCACCCAAACCGTTCTGGCTGACGAAAACGGTGCCCTCCTCGCTCAATCCACCGGAGGACCGAGCAACCACACGGAAGAACCGGGCGGGCCTGAACGCCTGGAACGCGTTGTCCTCGCGACTGTTCGGGAAGCGCTGGCCACCCTGCATATTTCGAACCCCGAAGAGCATACCTTTGGCTCCGCCTGCTTCGGCATGACAGGCGAGACCGACATCAAAACTCGAATTCTCAAGCGAATTGTCCGCACCGAACACCTTTCGGTTGTCCATGATTCTGTGAATGCGCTGACAGGAGCGACGGCCGGCCGGCCGGGAATCATTGTGATGGGCGGCACCGGTTCAGTGGCCCGGGGGATCAACGAACAGGGCGAAGAAGCGCGAGTGGGCGGATGGACCCATCTGTTCGGGGACGAAGGCAGCGCCTACTGGATTGGCCGCGCGGCCGTGCGCGCCACCCTTGCCGAATACGACCGTATGGGCCCCAAAACAATTTTGACGCCTATGCTTTTCGAACGGCTGGCAGTGGCTTCGCCTTATCAACTGATCGAGAAGTATTATGCCGGCACTTTGACCCGCGATCACCTGGCGGGGCTTTCCGTACAGGTGGATGAAGCCGCACGGCGGGGCGACAAGGTTGCGGAGGAGATACTGCGTGAGGCTGCCCACGAACTCGCGCAATACGCAAGGGCCGTCATCGCACTCATTTTTCCCCGCTCTGACGATCCATCCCGCAGGGCGCCCGAGCAGAAATTTCTGGTCTGCTATGCCGGAGGTGTGTTCCAAAGCGAACTTCTGGTGAAGAGCTTCTCCGATGCCGTGACTCGCAGCGACCGCCGGGCCGAAGTCCGCCCTGCCCTGCTTGCGCCGGTTTTCGGTTCCCTGCTTCTGGCCTATCGCGCCGCCGGGGTTGAGCTGCCACGCGCCGCTGTAAGCAGTTGGACGAAGACTGGGGAGTAATCCACCGCAGCGGCAACCAATGCGCGGCTGCGAAGAGAGATGGTATTAATAGCGTTGCTGCCCTGAGAGACATCCCGGGGCTCGCCATGAACCAACAAAGATGAATGAAGCTCCCCATCCGAACAGCCACCGTTCTTTCACCGGTGCTACAGCCGTGGTTCTTTACATTGCCGCCGCCAGCTTCCTGGCCCACATGCTGACGGCCACCCGCTACGGCTACTTCCGCGATGAACTTTACTACCTCGCCTGCGCGCGCCGCCTCGCCTGGGGCTACGTGGACCAGCCGCCCGTGATTGCGCTGGTCACATGGCTCACCGTCCACACCCTCGGCACATCGCTCGTTGCCCTGCGCTTTCTGCCCGCGCTGGCGGGTGCTGCCACGATTTGGCTGACAGCCATGATTGCACGCGATTTTGGCGGGGGCCGGTTCGCCCAGTCGCTCGCCGCCCTGAGCATTGCGCTGGCCGGCATCTACGTGATCGTGGCCCACCTGCTGACCATGAATGTGTTCGAACCTCTCTTCTGGATGGGATGCGCCTGGGTGGTGATCCGCATCATCAAAACAGGCAACCAGAAGCTATGGCTGTGGTTCGGCGTACTGGCGGGGCTTGGGCTTGAGAACAAGTATTCAATGGCCCTTTTCGGCTTTGCCATTGTGGTCGGGTTGTTGCTCACGGCCGAACGCAAAGCCTTCCGGTCGCCGTGGGTATGGATTGCAGGAGCCATTGCCCTGGCGATCTTCCTGCCCAATCTCATCTGGAACATTCAGCATCACTGGCCGTTCTTTCAATTGCTGCACAACATCCGCGCAAGCGGTCGGGACATTGTGCGCGGGCCGCTGGCCTTTATGGGCGCCCAGATTTTTATCATGTCTCCGCTGAACTGTCCCATCTGGCTTGCCGGCCTTCTGTTCCTCTTTTTCGGGCGTGACGGCAAGCGTTTCCGCATGCTGGGTTGGGCCTTTCTCGTGGTGCTGGCGGCAACCATGCTCCTGCACGGCAAAGATTACTATTCCGCCCCTGCCTATCCCATGCTGGTGGCCGCGGGCGCTGTTGCCATCGAACGCGCAGCCAGCGTGCGCCGCTGGCTCAGGCCAGCCACCGTGGCGGCGCTGGTTGCAGGTACTGCGCCCTTGCTGCCCATGATGATCCCCATCCTGCCGCTTGAAGCGTATGTTCACTATCAGGCGGCAATCCACCTGGCGCCGCCCGCCACGGAGAAAAGCCATCTGCGTTCGCCGTTGCCGCAATACTACTCGGACGACCTGGGTTGGCAGCAGATGACGGCCGCCGTGGCCCATGAATATGACAGGCTTCCACTCGGGCTGCGCTCGGTGACAGCCATCTATGCGCAGAATTACGGCGAGGCCGGAGCCATTGACTTCTTTGGCCCCAAGTACGGCCTGCCCAAAGCCATCTGCCCGCACCAGAACTATTTCCTGTGGGGACCGCGCAACTATAGTGGCCTGGGCATGATTGTTCTGGGAGGCAACCGCAAAGACCTGGAAAAATATTTCGGGCAGGTGATCCACGCCGGAGATTTCGGAGTGCCCTACGCCCTCGAACACGGCCCCATCTGGATGTGCACGCAGCCCCGCGGATGGACGCTGAAACAAATCTGGCCGAAGTTGAAGAGGTGGGATTGATTCGCTCGCGGGATCCGGCCGACTCACCTGGGGCCGGTGCTCACGCCTGCTGCCAAGGCCGGAGTTCGAAGGGTTCCTTACACCGGGACTCGGCAAAATGAGATAAACTTCAGCACCAGGGAAAGAACTCCTTTTCCTTGTCACAACCCAAGAGTGAAAGTTGTGGGTCCATTCGCGTGCGACCAGTTGATTGGATAATTGTCGGCCTCTATGCCGTCTCCGCCCTGCTGATCGGGTTGTATTTCACCCGCCGGTCGAGTCGTGGAATCGAAAGTTATTTTGTCGGCGGGCGTTCGCTGAAGTGGTGGGCGATTGGCTTCTCGACGGTGGCAACGTTCACTTCCGCGGGTTCCGGATCAGCGTTCACCATGCTCATCTACATGAACGGGCTGCTGGGCAACTGGTGGTGGTGGATTCCCTGGATGATCTGGATGCCGCTGGTGGCGGTGATCTGGTCAAAGTTCTGGCGGCGCCTCAAAATTGTGTCGACCGCAGAATTTGTGCAGGTCCGCTACGGCGGTAACGCCGCCAGCATCTTCCGTTCCGTCGCCGCGCTTTACTTCAGCCTGGGTTGGGCCGTCGTGCTGATGGCCTACGTCACCGGCTGGCTGCTGCGGTCGGTGGGCCCCATTCTGGGATGGTCCAACGTGTCGATCATTCTTTTTGCGGCATCGGTCACCCTGGTCTACACCATGCTGGGAGGTTTGCTGGGAGCTGTTTACTCCGAGATATTTCAGTTCGGCATTTTTCTGGTTTCAAACCTCATCCTGATTCCGGTCATCATCCACAAAGTCGGCGGACTGCACAACATCTACTCGGGCGTCGAGCACAACTTCGGGCAGTCGTTTTTTACTGCCACACCGCCCGGCGGCCAGTTTGGAATTTTGACCATCCTGGCCCTGGTGGCGCAGGGACTGTTTTTTGCGGCTTCGCCTTCAGGAGGAGAAGGTTTTACCGCGCAAAAGTTCATGGCGGCGGAAAACGAATTCCACGCCCAGGTGGGGCAGTTGTTCAACGCCTTCCTCTCGCTGGTGGTCCGTGTGCTCCCCTTCATCCTGCTGGGCCTTGTGGCGGCGGCAGTTTTTCCCCCGGGAGCCGTCAAGGGAGAGCTGGTGTGGGGCCTGCTGGTAAAAAGGTATAGCTTTGCGGGCCTGACGGGGCTGCTCGTGGCAGGCGAGTTTGCGTCCTACCAGTCCGCGGTCAGCACGGAGATGAACTGGGGAGCGTCTTACCTGATCAACGATCTTTACAAGCGCCTGGTGGTAAAAGACGCCAGCGACCGGCATTACGTCTGGGCCAGCCGGATTGCCACCTTCTTCCTGCTGGTCCTGGCGCTGATCGTCGCCAACTTTATGGTGAAGGGCATGATGGCCTGGTTCCTGTTTATCAACAACGTGATGATCGCTTTCATCCTTCCCCTGGCGTGGCTGCGCTTCTTCTGGTGGCGGCTTAACATCTGGGGAGAAATTGCGGCCCTGGCCGGAGGCCTGCCGCTGGGCTATATCGTCTGGTTTCCCATGGGATTCTCGCAGCGTCCCTTCTGGCAGGGCTTCCTGCTGCTGTTCGGGCTCGGCTGGGTAACCATTCTCACCGTAACCCTGCTGACCCCGCCGGAAAAGCAGTCCGTTCTGGAAGAGTTTTACCGACGTTGCAGGCCGCCAGGCTTCTGGGGGAAAATTGCCGGGGTGGTGCCCGGCATGGACCGGCAAAAGCTCCGGGCTGAACTCTGGAGCGATATTTATGAGTGCGCCCTGGGAATTCTTTTCTGCACCGCCAGCGTGGCCGCCACGGCGAACCTGTTCGGCAGGCATTGGCTGGCCGGTTCGGGATGGATCATCCTCGGCAGCGTGGGCTTTTTCATCTTCATCCGGCGCTGGAAAGAAAAGGGAGTTTTCCGTTCGCTTTCATCCGCGGTTGCCGGGCCGGCTGCGGCAACGTCAACTGTGGACAACGCCGGCGGGGGTGATTGAGGCGGGCAACACGACCCGCCCGACGCAGCGCTTTCGCTGATTCTCCCAAAGCCCCTGCAGCCCGCCACCGTTCTTACTGTCAAATTCGACAACCCGGCGGCATGAGGATAAGATGGCACGTCTCGTAGATTTGCGGAGACCGGAGAGCTACATTTGGCCATGAAGAAAACCGCGGCCGGGCGCGCAAACCCCGGGCGTTGCCTGGTGGTGATGGATGCTGGAGGAACCCACACCAGGGCGCTGGTGGTGACCCCGGAAGGCCTCCGGCTGGGCAGCGCAGAAGCCGGTCCCGCAAACAGTTTTCTGGTGCCAGGGAGTTCGGAGGCTCGGAACATTCGCGAGGCTGCCCGAGCGGCATTGGCTTCTGCAAGAGTTCCAGCAAGTTCTGTGGCGGCGACCGTGATCGGAAGCGCCAGCGTGGATTTTGATGGCCTCTGGGGCGGGCCCATCAAAAGCGCCCTGCGGCGCGAACTCCCCAAAACCCGGCTGCTCGCAGTGGCCGATGCCGAGATAGCGCGTCACGGCGCACTGGGCGGCGGGCCCGGCGTGGTGATCGTGAGCGGAACGGGTTCAGTAGTTCTGGGCAGGACGGCCGCTGGCAAGTTTGAAAAGGCCGGTGGATGGGGTCCTTTAATGGGCGATGAAGGAAGCGCCCAGTGGATCGCACAACAGGCGCTGCAGGCCGCTGCCCAGGCGGCAGACGGAACGGCGGCGTCAACCGCGCTGACGCGCGTGGTGATGAAATATTTTCATACGCGCTCCTTCAGAAAAATCGTCGAGCCTGTCTATCAGCAAGGCCTGACCCCCAGCCAACTCGGCGGGTTGGCGCCGCTGGTGGCGCAGGCGGCAAAGCAGGGTGACCGCGCGGCGCGTGCTATTTTTCAGCGGGCAGGTTACGAACTCGCAAGACAGGCGGCCGCAGTGGTCCGCAAGATGAAGCTTCCGCGGGCGAAGGTGTCGTATCAGGGATCGGTTTTTCTTGCCGGAAGCACACTTCTGACGCCTTTGCGCAGGTCACTGCGCGAGATCTCTCCGCAAGCGGAACTTGTTCGGCCCCTTCTGCCTCCGATTGGCGGGGCCTTCCTGATCGCTCTAAGAATCGCAGGTTACAAATGCCATGACAAGGAAATCTCAAACTTCCGCAAAACCTGTCAGGACTGATCTCCTCGCCGGGTGGGCAAGGTGCGAGTTTGCGCCACCGCAAGGCGGGGCCATGCCGGGATACATTGCCCGGAAGAACGTCGCCTCGGGCCAGGCGGGTCCACTGTATGTTCGGGCGCTTGTTCTCCAAAAGGGCAAGGTGCGTGCCGCGATACTCGTCGCAGAGGTGCTGCTGATTTCAAACCGCTGGGCCAGCCGCCTGCGTGCGCGGCTTGGCAAAATTCTGGATGTCCCCTCGGACAACGTCATTGTTGCGGCCACGCATACGCACTCCGGGCCCATGATTGATACTGCCCCTTTTGACCTGCTGCAATCAGAAATGCCAGGCGGTCCCGCTCCGTCCACCACCATGCGCCGCGTGGACGCTTGCATGGAACAGGCGCTGCGCGCCGCCGCAAAATCCATGCACCGGGTGAAGGCTGAGGTGGCCCGCGTCTTTGTCAGCAAAGTCGCCACCGACCGGAACGATCCCGCCCGCGTCACCCGGCAGCCACTCTACCTGCTTCGATTCACGGCCCGGAACCGGCAGACGGTCCTTGGCGTATACGGCTGCCATTCCACCGTGCTCGGCCCCGACAACACTCTTCTATCCGGCGATTTGCTCGGGGAAATCAGCCGCCGGCTGGAACAGGACGCAGACGTGGCGCTGGTCGGCGCGGGCGCGGCCGCCAACATCAGCACGCGATTCACCCGGCGCGGCCAGACGATTGAAGAGGTTCGCCGCATGGCCTCCCTGGTCCACAAGCAAATAAGTCAAGCCAGTTTCCACCCGCTGCCGGAAACAAACGTCTCCGTCCGTTCGTCAAAGTTGCGCCTTCCTGTCCGGGACTTGCATCAACAGCAACGCGCAACCGGGGAAAAAACCGGCCGCCTGGCAGTGGTGGAGAAGGAAGGTCGCAAGGCCCTTACCCACCTTCGTAATTCGCCGGAATTCACGCGGAAGAGTGTAACCATCCCCTTTGCGCAGGTTACCCTTGGCGACGTTTCGATTGTTGCCTTGCCTTTTGAGATGTTTTCCGATACGGGAGATTTTTTCTGGGAGTCGGCGCAGGCTGTTCTGCTGGGTTATGCCAACGGTTACTGGGGATATCTGCCGTCGCCTGCGGCCAGCACAGGTTCCTACGAAACTCTATCCTCACCCTATGACCAGCGGGCCGACGCCATTCTGCGCAACGCGGTCATTGCAAATCGCAACGCCTAACGACCGCCTTCGCGGTAGTAGCGGATGCGGCCGGCATAGGCACTGAGGCGTTCTCTCAGGCTGGCGGCAGAGACGCTGCCCACGTTGGCGCTGGCCAGAACATCCGGTGACATCCCTTTCTGCACCAGCTCCGCCGCCGCCTCGATCAGCACCGAGTGCAGGATTGCAGCCCCCACCACCGTAGAGAGCGGGCCGATGGCATGCGGGATTCCAGGGATGCTCACCGCCGCGTCCCCGGCGGGACAGTGGTTGTCAAGGACCGCGTCGGCCACTTCAAACAGCCGCTGGCCGGACCCGTGGCGCGATTCGGCCGAACGCGACTGTTCCAGGTTGGTCAAAGCAATCACTTTCATTCCTGCCTGCTTCATCCGCAAGGCCATTTCAACCGGCAGGGCGTTCCGGCCAGAGTTGGAGATGACAATTCCGGCGTCGCGGGCCTGAAACCCCGCCTGCCCGGCGAGTTCCTCCGCGCCCTCAGGCGATCGCTCAAATTCCGTGCTTTCCACGGCCCCGTGTTCAAAGCCCAGCCGCGGATCCAGAACAGGGCTGACGGCAACCAGGCCGCCGGCCCGATAAAACACCTCCTGGGCAAGAAGCGAGGAGTGACCGCTTCCGAAAAGATGGACGATGCCGCCCGCGCCGATTGCGCCGGCAACAAACCCCGCGGCACGCCGTACCGAACCCAAATCGATACGTTGGAGAACAGCCTGGGCCGTGCTCAAGTAAGCCTCTGACGGGCTGAAAGAATTTTCCATGAAGGCCTTCCCCATTTCACCTTAGATTGGGCATTCGGTTAGCCGCAAGCAGCCGCTCCGGTGGGAAAGAAGAAGAAGTGGTCGGGGCGCCCAGATTTGAACTGGGGACCTCTTGGTCCCGAACCAAGCGCGCTACCAGGCTACGCTACGCCCCGAACTTTCGATAAACCGTGGCGAGTTCCCTGGGCCAAGCAGGTGTGCCACGCCCTCACGCTGATCACCCGCCACTCGTCACGTCTGGAACAATTTCTGGTCGGGACGGCCGGATTTGAACCGGCGACCCCTTGCACCCCAAGCAAGTGCGCTACCAGGCTGCGCTACGTCCCGGAAATCCGCGCCTTCACGCTCAAATATGGGCTGAATGGCACGAATTCAACGCTAGCATCATCTGGAAACTATTGTCAAGATTCCACGGAGTTCGCGCTGGATGGCTTTGACCTGAACATCACTGAGTTTGGAAGAATCGGCGGGTTTGGTATCCGCAACGCTGCCTGACGATCCCGCCAGATATCTGCGCGCTCCTTCTATGGTGAAGCCCTCTTCGTAAAGCAGGCGCTTAATCTTAAAAACCATCTCCACGTCCGGCCGCCGGTAAAGGCGATGGCCCGTAGCACTCTTGACAGGCTTCAGGGTTGGAAACTCGGTTTCCCAATACCGCAGAACGTAAGGTTTGGTATCAGCAAGCTCGCTCACTTCCCCGATACGGAAGTAAAGCTTGTCTGGAATCAGAATCCCGCCAGATGAGTCCCGCACCTGCTGGCTGTTGCGCGGCTTGCGTTGTTTCAGCATAGCCCCAATCACGACCCTCAGAGATATTGCCTTCGTGTCATCTTAGATAAGCCCCAGCCGGTCGTCAAGGAGATGGTCAACGGGCGTGGGGAATCGACCGTTTTCCGGAAAAGTCCCACTCCGCCCCAATGGGAGGTTGCCGGCTCAATTCGCCTGCTTATTCGCCCATGGCCGAAGCCTTGCCAATGGGCGTGGCCTCAAAAAGAATCCTGTCTTGCTGCCAGGCGGCCAGCGTCAGCCTCCAATTTAAGGCGCGGAGCTCTGGAATCACCCACTTGTGCTGATCTGGAAAATTCTCAACATAGATGTAACACGGGCGCCCGGAAGCAACAAAGGTGTGAAAAGGCTGCACGTTCAACCCCGCCCATTGCTTCATCTCCACCAGACCCTTTTCCGCGTCGTCTGTCCCCGCGTACTGATAGGCCAGGCGGGGGTCCGCCAGGTAAGTCAAACGCCCTGCCAGATCGCGAGGCGGGGCGTAAGTGAGTTCCGCGAAATCCATGGGGCCCGAAATCACGATTGGGAGGTCATCCGTCGCGTGGGTTTCAAGAAAGGAATACGTTGATGCCTGCACTCCCCTGTATGCCGCCACGCGGCCCCAGGTCTGCGCTTCCTTTACAGCGAGAAACGCACAGAGCAGCAATCCCAGTCCCACCGCCGCCGCCTGCCGCCCCTCCAACAGGCTGTAGAGTCCCCAGGCCCCGGCGATGCACAGCCCAATCACGGCGGGCAGCGCATAGCGATCGGAAAAGGCGCCGACCGCGGTCTTGGCCAGAACAATTCCCACCGCGGGAACCAGCAGGAATCCCAAAACCGCGGCCATTTCATGCGTTGAAACGCAGTTCAGAACTTTCGTCTCATCAGAATTATCTCCGCGGCGATGGAAGACGCTCCAGGCAACAGCTACCATGAGAATGGCCAGCAACGGAACAGCCGACGGGGTCAGCAGAAAATAATCATAGAAGTACACTATTGTGGACCAGTGCGGCTTGCCCCAAAAGTGCGGGGCGAATTTCCGCGCGCTCTCAATCAAGGGCAGGAACGCCAGCAGCGGTGAGAGCGCCAGCACCAGGGCCAGCCACACCCCTCCATCCACATGCTTGCGGCGGAACGATCGCGCCACTTCCCCCAGGCCAATCGGGAAAAGGCTGAGCACAGCGTAATAGTGGCTTGATATCGCAGCGGCCAGGCTGAGGAACAGGCCGGCCAGCGCCAGCGTGCGATGGCGGCCATCCGTCGCCCAGATCCAGCAAAGAAGGCCCAGCGCGGAAAAACAAAGAACCAGAGCGTATGCTCTCGCTTCAAAAGCATAGTTGAAGGCCGTGGTCATGAACAGGAACAGCATTCCGAGAAAACCATAAACCGCTGAAGTCCGCCTGGCCACAATATGGAACACGCACAGGCACAGGGCGGCGAACGCCAGCACCTCCGGCAGGCGGAGCGCCAGGCCTGAGGTTCCGAACAGCTTGATATCGGCGCGAGAAATGGCGTAGAAGAGCGGCGGGGTCTGCTCCGCACCTGTCGCCAGTGCGGCCCAGATATCGCGAAAGCGAGGAAGACGCGAGATGTAAAGGGTGAAAAGTTCGTCGTTGGAAATCGCAGCCTTCGAGGCAATCAGGCAAAAGCCAGCGAAGTAAATGGCCGCAAATAAAAGCAACAGCAGCCCCGGCGTGTTTCCGAGTTGATCCAGCGCCGTCACGGCCCGGCACCATATTTTGCGAAACCTGTTGCTCATGGCTCGTCTCAAAAGGCCCGGCGGAGAAAACTCCCGCCAGGCGGCACCTGCACAGTCTTACACACAGGCTGTCATTTTGTGAATAGGCAGGGAATTGTGCCGATGCCGCAACGGCCTGGCAGTCGGCACAGGCGAGGTCAACCTGAAACCTGGAATTGCCCCCGCCAGTATCGCCAGGCCGTTCGAAGCAGCACGCCCAGGTAGTCCGGGCCCACCTTCAGCAGATTAAACGATGACTGGCCCATGTCGGCCGTGCGGTTGATCCAGGAGGTGGGAACCTCCCGGATGCGGTAATTCTGCAGAAGCGGTTTCAGCCCCGTCTCCACGTTCGCAGCAAAGTGGTCTTCTTCGATGTTGAGGTTCTTCAGGATTTCCGCGCGATAAAGCTTGAGGTTATTTGAAATATCGCGAACCCGCTTTCCCAGCAGGAGGTTCAGCAGCAGGTGATATCCCCGGTTGCAGAGAATCTTAAAGAACGGATAGCGCACCAGCGCCGACTCCGAAGAAAACCGGCTGCCGATGGCGCCGTCGCAGCCCTCGGCCACAGCGTCAAACAGTCCTTTGAATTCCGCAGCAATATTGATGAAATCACAATCAATGGACAGGATGTATTTCCCGCACGCTGCCGCATAACCCTCCCGGAGGGCGCGGCCAACTCCGGCTGGAGGCTTCCGCCGGAGCAGCCTGACACGCGGCTCAGAACACGCCACGGCCGCCGCCACCTCAGCGGTCCGGTCCGTGCTGTTATCGTCAACAATCACGATCTCATGGAGGTAAGGGCCATACATTCCCAGGAGCGTTTTGACCAGGCGGCTGATGTTCGCTGCCTCGTTGTGGCAAGGAACCACCACGGAGACCTTGTCGAAAAGCTGCTGATGCACCGCCACGTTCACCGGCGGAGCGCCGTCGTTCGTTGCGCTGCCGGGTCTGGCACCCCGCAGGGTGACGATCCTCGAAAATCGGCGGAGAAGCGGGGTGCGCTCCAGAATCAATCCCACCGCCTGCCCTGCACCATTCGAGAGAGGGGGAATGACTTCAGAGGGCGCGGCTTCCACGCCTTCGAAGCCCTGCTCGATGGCCGCATCTCTCCAGGACCTTAAGGTAAAATCCCCCTTCAGGCCGCCGCCCTGCTTCTTCCGGAAGCCTGAGACTTTGTTGACAAAAGCAAGAGGGTTGGCGGGATTCCGCGCAAAAAACAGGAATTGCCCACCGGGCTTCAGGTAAAGGAAGGCAACCTCAAGCGCTGCACAACCTGCATCATCCCCTGCGATCTCCGACGCCACAACATAGTCAAAGCTCCCCGCTGAAAGAGCCGACTGAATATCCTCGATCGCAACGACTTTGGTATCGGGAAGATTTTTCGCCCGGGCTTTGAGAGCCAGGTCCTCATTGAAGACAGCGGCGGTGAGAGGATTCTGCCCGGCGAAAACAGAACACAGATGTTCAGTCCAAAGGCCGCTCCCCGCTCCCAGTTCCAGGACCGTCCTGCCCGGAAGGACGGGCAATAACCTGGCCACCAGGAAGGCCCGCCGGCGAAGCCTGGAAGGGAGCCATGCGGAAGCATTATCCCAGTCCGCTTCGCGAAACCTTTCCGCCTTTCGCCAGCGCAGGCTGAGGGCATCGGCGGCTCCCGGCGCAACAGACCGGCCCGCTGCGCCAGCACGCTCATTCGCCACAGGCGTTTCCGATTTCTTTTCACAGGCCCGTGCTTGGGCGTCTGCGGCCACGGACTCCCCTCCCCTGTCAGCCAGGATGACCACCTTCAATTTTAGTTTAACTCAACTGGTGCTGGGCTAGAGTTTCCGGTCCGCCGCGAGCATCTCTGAGCCGCCCGGTTTCCGCCACGAACGGACTTCCACAATCTCCGCAACCATCTGTTCCAGGCTGTGTTTGATTTCCCAGGCAGGAAAATGCGACCGGACCTTGCCCAGGTCCGTGATGTAGCAGATATGGTCTCCCACCCGGTTCTTGGGGTCATAACGGTGTTGGAGCGGCAAACCCATTCCAGCCAGCAGATCGATCGTCTCAAGGATGGATATGCTGTTCTTTCTTCCGCCGCCCAGATTGTAGACTTCGCCGCACCTCGGGGACCTGTAAAACTCCAGCAGCAGCCGGGTGACATCTTCGCAATGAATCTGGTCGCGCACCTGCTTTCCCTTGTAACCGAAAATTGTATATTCGCGTCCGGCGATGGCGCAATCCACAATGTACGCCAGGTATCCATGCAGTTGGACGGCTGCGTGCTGAGGTCCTGTCATGCACCCGGCGCGAAACACACCTACGGGCATCTGGAAATAGCGGCCGAACTCCTGGCTCATCACGTCCGCCGCCACTTTGGACGCGCCAAAAACCGAGTGCAGGCAGGCGTCGATCGACATAGACTCGTCGATTCCCTCCCGCCCGCCGGCATACTCGTAGCGCCTGGGTTCCTCAACCAACGGCAGCGAATTGGGCCGGTCACCATAAACCTTGTTGGTGCTGAGAAAACAAAAGGGAGTGTCCCGGCAGTAGTCCCTGGCCGCAACAAGCATATTCAGGGTCCCGACCGCGTTCACATCAAAATCTTCATAGGGGATTGCAGCAGCCCGGTCGTGCGAAGGTTGCGCTGCCGCATGGATGATGAAGTCCGGGTGTTCCCGCCGGACCAGGGTGCGAATCGCCTCCCGGTCGCGAACGTCCAGCGCGCAATGGCGGTATCCAACAAACGTGTCCTGCAGAAGCTTAACCGTCGGCGCAATGGATCCCTGAGGCCCAAAAAACTCCTGCCGCATGTTGTTGTCAACGCCAACAACTTCCCATTCGGCTTCGATCAAAAGGCGTGCACAGGCCGATCCAATCAGCCCGCCGGAACCGGTAATCAGGGCTTTCATAACTCTTAGAATCTACTGGCGGGATGGAACAATTGCAAGAAGTGTCCATGCAGGCAGTAACTGCCGAGTAATTCACCATCTCCTTATACACAACCCGAGTCTTCCCTCTGGCCAAAGCCTACCTCATGGCCTCGGTAGCCCCTGCCCCGGACACACAAGGCTGTGACCCCTGTCACATCATCGAGTTGGTCCATTTGCTATAAGCAGAGTGGGAAGGGAGGTTTCCATGGGCAATGTACTCTATTGGATTGTTTTAATTACGATTGCCGCCGGGGCAATTTACCTCCTCTATCGCCTTTACGGCAGTATGCGGACCTACTTCAGCTTTCGGGGCAAGCGCCTGGTTACATGTCCGGAAACGCACAAGACCGCGGCCGTGGAACTCGATGCCAGGGAGGCTGCCCGTGAGGCATTCAAGCAAAAGCCACGGATGCAGCTCAGCGAGTGTACCCGCTGGCCGGAACGCAAAGATTGCGGCCAGGAATGCCTGAACGAAATCGCCGTGTCCCCGTCCGACTGCCTGGTCCGCAACATCGTCATCGACTGGTTCGAAGAAAAGAATTGTATTTTTTGTGGAAAGTCCATCGCAGAGGTCAAGGAATGGTGGGTAGATCACAAACCGGCTTTGTTGACCCCTGAAAAGCAGATTGTCGTGTGGAATGAATTTGCGGCTGAACAGTTGCCGGAGCTCTTCCAGAAATGCGAGCCCGTCTGCTGGTCTTGCGCGGCAACAGAAACGTTCCGGAAGGAGCATCCGGAACTGGTGAGCGACCGGGCGCCCACGCCCTTGCGGATCCAGCATATCAAATAGCGGCCTCCAGGGCCCCCCACTCTTGCCAGCCGTTTCGGAAGTCTTGGTGGGGGAGGCTGCGCGAAGCTGCTGCGGAGGCCAGTCTGGTGCGGGTGCCGATGAGAGTGAGGGGCGAGGTCTAATT